>JBJOKN010000137.1:0-3320 GCA_046046075.1 Pseudomonadota bacterium | reverse complement strand
CATTAGGATCAACCATTGCTGGAATCTTATTATTCGGACTGATGGCTAAAAACTCTTTGGTGAACTGATCACCAGCACCAATATCAATTGGGTGAGCTAGCCAATCTTTACCTAAACGATAGCCACATTCCTCCATCATGATGTGTACTTTGTGCCCATTGGGTGTTGCCCAGCTATAAATATCAATCATGTCTTGTTTCTTTGTCATCATCTTTTCCTTTTGTAGTTCTTTTGTAGCTGGCTTGAATATTCAAATACCTAATATCCAAATATAGAGTTTTAAATACTTTGAAGTCTCTTGAGCGCTTCAGCCAAAGTACTTTCTTTTTTAGCGAAACAAAATCTGATCACTCCAGATTCAACCGGATCACTGTAAAAAGCAGAAACTGGAATGGCTGCCACACCCACTTCTTTTGTGAGCCACTGGCAAAAATCAGAGCTATTTAATTTGACTTCTGGAATCCCTAACTGTGTGTAATCAACGCACTGGAAATAAGTGCCTGGAGCAGGCAAGAGCTTGAACTTGGTTTGTGCCAAGCCTTGGCGCATGTAATTTCTTTTGGCTTGATAAAACCCAGGCAAATTTAAATAAGGGTCGGGATTTTTCAAATAATCAGCCAAGCCATACTGCACGGGTGTGTTGATGGTGAAGACGTTGAACTGATGCACTTTTCTAAACTCAGCACTCAAATGAGCAGGGGCGGCTACATAGCCTACTTTCCAGCCGGTGACATGATAAGTTTTACCAAAGCTAGAAATAAGAAAACTGCGTTGGGCTAATTCAGGATGGCGGGCCACGCTTTGATGGTCTTTGCCATCAAAGACCATGTGTTCATAGACCTCATCACTGCAAATCAAAATATCAGTATCGCGAACCAAATCAGCCAAGCGATCAATATCAGCAGACTGCCACACCATCCCTGTTGGGTTGTGAGGAGAGTTGATCATGATCATTTTGGTGCGAGGCGTGATGGCTTTTGCCATGGCATCCCATGGGATTTCATAGCCAGTGATATCACCAGCCTCATTTCTTTTAACAATCAATTGCACCGGTACCGCTGTGCCACCTACTGTATCAATTGACGGGATGTAAGAGTCGTAAACTGGCTCAATCACGATCACTTCATCGCCTGGATTGATCGCACAGGCAATCACCGTGAAAATTCCTTGGGTGCCTCCAGCGGTGATCGTGATCTCAGTGGCAGGATCGTAGTAATGCCCGTACAAAGCTTTTATCTTTTGACTGACTGCCTCACGCAAGGGTGCAATACCTGCCATGGGTGGGTATTGATTGTGGCCCGCACGCATGGCTTGATAAACAGCCTCTGGCAAAGCTGGATCGCAATCAAAATCTGGAAAGCCTTGCCCCAAATTAATGGCTTTGTGTTCATTGGCAAGGGCAGACATCACCGTAAAAATAGTGGTGCCAACTTTGGGTAAGCGAGTAGGAAGCGGTATTTGTCTCAAAGCAGTATTATTTAGATTCATTTAATTTGAATATTCTGCCATGTTGATCGTACTTTCGCCCGCAAAAAGTTTGGACTATGACACGCCGCCTTCGACGGACAAGCATACCTTGCCAATTTTTATCAATGAATCAGCCAAGTTGGTGGCAGATTTAAAGAAACTGTCATTACAAGAAGTCGCTGAATTGATGGACTTATCCGACAAATTAGCTGCTTTGAACGTGGCACGTTTTGGTGAGTGGTCTAAAAAATTCACAGCGAAAAACAGTAAACAAGCTATTTTGGCTTTCAATGGTGATGTATATGAAGGCCTTGATGCTGCATCTTTGAGCGCGAAGGCACTGGATTACACCCAAGATCATGTGAGAGTTCTTTCCGGCCTCTATGGTGTATTAAAGCCTTTGGATTTGATGCAGCCATATCGTTTAGAGATGGGTACTGCATTTAAAAACACGGTCGGTAAAGATCTCTATGCTTTTTGGGGTGACAAAATCACTTTGGCTTTAAAGGAAGAGCTAGAAAAACAAAAATCTAAAACTCTGATCAACTTAGCTTCAGACGAATATTTCAAATCTGTTAAAGCAGATAAATTGGGCTTCCCGATTGTGGCTCCTGTCTTTCAGGATGAAAAAGCGGGCAAATACAAAATTGTTTCTTTCTACGCCAAGCGCGCTAGAGGTCTGATGACTCGTTTCATCATTGATAACAAAATTGATAAGGCTGCCGACTTAAAAGACTTTGACTACGAAGGTTATAAGTTTGCCCCTAAAGAAAGTACTGATGCAAAACCTGTGTTCCGCAGAAAAGAGCAGTGATCTGAATGTTGATAAAACAAGTATCAAAGTTATTTCTGGGCTTTATGGCCCTATCTGTGTTCATGGGTGGTGCTATGGCCAATGAAGAGCCGCGTTATGAAGTCATCAAAAAAGAAGAGAACTTTGAGGTTCGTCGTTATCAGCCTATGATCATTGCAGAAGTATCTGTCACTGGTACTTTGAGCGAAGCATCTAACAAAGGATTTCGTCAGATAGCTGACTTCATCTTTGGTAACAATGAAGATCCGGTGAAAAAGCAGTCAGAAAAAATTGCTATGACTGCACCCGTGACCATGGAAGTAGATACATCATCAAAGATTGCCATGACGGCGCCGGTCACCATGGAGGGCAGTGGTGGGGCATGGAAGATGGCCTTTGTCATGCCGAGTAAGTTCACTATGGACACTCTACCAAAGCCTAAGAACCCAAACGTCACCATCAAACAGATGCCAGCTCAACAACTAGCAGTAGTGACCTTCAGTGGTTGGGTAGATGAAGAGAAGTTGGCTGCACAAACTACTCGTTTGAATGACTGGATGGCTAAGAACGGCTTAAAGAGTTCTGGTTCAGTGCAACTCTCACGTTACAACCCACCATGGACACTGCCATTCTGGCGACGCAATGAGGTGTGGGTTAAGTTGGATGACTGATTTAAGTTTGTTCTGTTTCGAACCCTGCTCAAAGAGTACTTAAATCAACCCGTACTCTTTCGCCGTGCAATCGACTTTTAGCTAGCTCAGTTAAATCAGCGTCGTCCAGTTTCTCAATGAGGGCTTCATAACTTTTTGCTGAAAAGATATATGCAACAGGTCTTTCAGAGCTGTAAACGGCAAGAGGGGATGACCTTAATTGTTCAATGATCTCCTTAAGGTTCTTGCGTAAATTTGAAATACTGATTTTTGAATGTTTCATGGATTTTTTTTAGTGAAACAAAGGTTGCTGACTCGGTGTGTCATCAGGCATCTCGGCATGAACGATTTCACCGGCGCGATCGACGAACATTGGTACGCCACAATCCTCACACATCTCAGGGCTGAAT
>JBJOKN010000011.1:0-12320 GCA_046046075.1 Pseudomonadota bacterium | reverse complement strand
GCTCCTGAAGCATTGATGGTGATTTTGGCCATGGCACCACCCATCGGGCTTCTGATATCCAAGATGTCTGTTTGGGCTTCATGACTTAGGGTGAATGCACCGCTGCCACCGTTTTTAGAATCTTTGCCACTGACCTTGACTGCAAAACGACCATCCCATAATTGAGGAGATTTTTTTGACGAACTTGGAACTCTATCTGGCCAAAGTCTGGCCATGGTGTCTTTGAGAGTTTTGTTATTAGCATCTAATGCTTCAGCTTTTCTCCAGACAAGATCTGCGCTTTTGCGATCTTGATTGGTCCAAAGGGCTTCTCCCAGATGAGCACCAATTTCTGCTTCAGGCTTAGTTTCAAAAGCTTTATTTAACTGCTCTATTGCGAGAGTTGTGTTGCCTAGACGGAAGTTAGCCCATGCAAGACTATCTAAGATATACATATCATTGGGTGCTAGCTGATGAGCTTTTTTCAGAAGGCTGACTGCTTCAACAAGTCTGATACCTCTATCTGCAAAGGAGTATCCCAAGGCATTGAGCGCATTTTTATCATCAGGTTTTTTCTGAATAATTCGGCGCAATGTTTTTTCCATTGCATCATAATTTTTTACTTTTTCAGCACCTAGTGAATAAGTGTAAAGAATGTCTAAATCATTAATTTGAGCAATAGATGATTGCAGTATGTTGAAGAAAGCGATGAGGCTGGCATCTTCATCTTGAGCTCTTGCCAACAGTGGGCGCCAAGAGTTGATTAACTTTTCTTTGGCCGCAATACTTTTCAATTGACTTAACTGCGCTTGAGCTGGCTTGACACTTTCTGACCATCGTTGATTCAGCATTAAAAGAGTGGTTAATATTTCTTTGGCAGCTTTAGGGTTGATTTCATCCCACAGTCTTGCCGCATCCAAAGCTAATTCCGGGGAATTGCCTGCAATCGCTATTTCCATCGCTCTTTGAGCAAGTGGGCCATCCCTTAGGGAGCGGGCCATGCTCATATAGGTTTGATAAGCCGCTGACGCCTCTCCTCGCTGCAAGCTGATTTCTGAAGCCAAGATTTGAAACATTTGTTCTTCTGTAAGGCTTTTCGCCGGGGCAGACCATACTTGGAGGCTGGCAGAGGCAAGCAGAATGCTTAGCAAAAATTTAGGTTTTATCGTCATAAGCACATTCTAATCTCACCGCCTACAATTGGCATATGCCTGAATTACCAGAAGTTGAAGTTACCAAGCAGGGGGTTGAGCCTCATGTTGTCGGTAAAACCGTCACGAGTGTTGCCATTTACGATGGCCGCCTGCGTTGGCCTGTTCCTGCCAATTTAAGCAAATTACTCCTTGGTAAAAAACTCACTCAAATCAAGCGACGCGGTAAATACCTTTTGTTCAGAATGGAAGACGGGTACTTGCTGATTCATCTTGGCATGACTGGTGTGCTCAGAGTAGCCAATCCAAAGGATGAGCTTAAAAAGCACGATCGCGTTGAAATTGGTTTTGGTAAAAAATTATTGCGCTTGCATGACCCTAGAAAGTTTGGCGCTGTATTGTGGGCTCCTGATGAGGATGGTGAAATAGAACGTCATCCATTGATTGCTAAATTGGGGGTTGAGCCATTTTCAGATGATTTTTCAGATGAAAAGGCTGGGCCACATTTATTCGAGCATGCCAGGGGGCGACAAATTGCGATCAAGCAGTGGTTGCTGGCTGGGCAGGCAGTCGTTGGGGTTGGGAACATCTATTGTTCAGAAAGTTTATTTTTAGCGGGCATTCATCCTGAAATGCCGGCTGGAAAGCTTTCTAAGGCAAGGGCGGCGATGCTGGCATCTTCAATCAAAGATACTTTGAGTCGGGCAATCAAGGCAGGCGGTAGTAGCTTGAAAGATTTTGTTAATAGCGATGGCAATCCAGGCCACTTCATGTTGCAAACTAAAGTCTATGATCGCTTTGGTTTGCCATGCGTTAAATGCAAAACTCCGATCAAGCAAATAGTTCAAGGACAACGATCCACTTACTTTTGCTCTAAATGTCAGAAAAAGTAATGAAATTTTCAGAAGTTAAAAACTTCACACAAGATCTGATTGATTGGCAAAAAAAATTAGGTCGCCATGATTTGCCTTGGCAAAAAAATAGAACAGCTTATCGAGTTTGGCTATCAGAAATCATGTTGCAACAAACTCAAGTTTCAACAGTGCTGAATCGCTACGATGAGTTCTTAAAAATATTTCCAAGCGTTGAACATTTGGGAGTCGCAACAGTTGATCAAGTTCTGGCTCAGTGGAGCGGAATGGGCTATTACACGCGTGCCAGAAATTTACATCGGTGCGCCCAAGTCGTGATGACTGAATACGATGGGGTCTTTCCAAGTGATCCTAAAGTATTGGAGTCTTTACCGGGTATCGGTAGGTCCACAGCGGCTGCCATTGCGGTGTTTTCTTATGGGAAGAGAGCCGCCATATTGGATGGCAACGTAAAAAGAGTCTTAGCCAGAATTTGGGGGTTTGACCAAGATTTAACTAAGACTTTGCATACCAATCAGTTATGGGCGCATGCAGAAGATTTATTGCCTCATAAAAAATCTGATCTGATTGCTTATACGCAAGGCTTGATGGATTTCGGAGCCACTCACTGCACCCAATATCAGCCTGCATGCATCGATCCTCATAATGGCTCATGCCCATTTAAAAAGTCCTGTGTTGCTCATTTAAGTGGACGTGTTAATGAAATTCCATTGAAGGTTAAAAAAGTCAAAGTTGAAAAAATTGATATGACTTGGTGGGTGATGATTCATCAGAATCAAGTCTTATTGGAGAAAAGACCTGAGAAAGGTATTTGGGCTGGCTTATGGTGTTTTCCGCAGAGCCAGAAGCAACCTAAAGAACCATGCCATGTAATGTCTGCTTTCAAGCATGTGCTCACGCATCGCCAAATGACAATCAAGCCAATCAAAGTGCATTTAAAAAAGCGAGTTCCTTTAAAAGAGAATCAGCAGTGGTTCGCACTGGATGATATTGGTGGCTTGGGTTTACCTAAGCCGATGTCTCTTTTTTTAAAGAGTTTAGATCTAGTTCGCGATGGCGAATGAGTAAATGCAGATCAGCTTCAGCTATTGCTTGTGATTTCTTTTTGAAATAATCAAACAAGCAATTCACCAAATAAACTGAGCGATGTTGTCCACCTGTGCAGCCGATGGCAATCGTTAAATAACTTCTTCTGTCAGCTTGATACTTCGGCAGCCAAGTTTCGATAAAGCGGCGTATATCGTCACCCATGGCTTGAACTTCAGGATGTTCTCTTAAGAAGTTTGCTACTTCTGGGTCATTGCCTGTCAATGGGCGTAACTGGGGATCGTAGTGAGGATTTGGAAGGCATCGAACATCAAATACCAAATCTGCGTCTCTTGGGACGCCATGCTTAAATCCAAATGACTCAAACAAAATGGTTAAGCCTGGCCGTTCATCTTTTAAGAGATCTTGTATCCAAGATCTAAGGGTGTGGGCTTTGATGTGACTGGTATCAATGTTGTGTGCAGTCTCTGCAAGATCGGCTAAAAGTAAACGTTCTTTTTCGATTGCATCAATCAATGCAACCTGAGGACTTCTGTTGTCATCAGGTTTTGATAGAGGATGTCTTCTGCGTGTTTCAGAAAAACGTTGCACCAAAGTTTCGGTGTTTGAATTTAAAAATAAAACTCGCACATCATGATGCTGCTGTAATTGTTCAATGATGGCCGGAAGCTCTTTGATGGACTGCCCGCGACGAGCATCCACAGCTACTGCTATTTTTTCTCTGCCTTGTTTGCTAAGAGACTGAACCAAATCATGAATGAAATCGACAGGTAAGTTATCAACACAATCATATCCAGCATCTTCTAATGCATTCAGGGCAACTGATTTGCCTGAGCCAGAGATTCCGGTGATGATGAATACGCGCATATCAAATTAAGCGACTTTGATTTTTGTTGGCATCTTCTGATGCCATTAGTTGACGCTGACGTTCCATGAATTCTTTTAATGTATCGATGCCACGCAATTGCAAAATGGTATTGCGCACAGCAGCTTCAACCAACACCGCTAAGTTTCGACCTGCGGCCACCTGAATTTTTACGCTGCGAATAGGAAGACCTAGAACATCGATGGATTGACCATCAATTGGCAATCTTTCAAACTCACCATCATTTCTGCGAACCAATTGAACAATCAGTCTTAACTTCATTCTGCGTCGAACAGCGGTTTCACCGAAGATCGTGCGTATGTCTAAAAGGCCAAGACCACGAACCTCTAAAAGGTCTCTTAATATCGGCGGACAGCGACCCTCGATGTAATCAGGACCCAGTCTGGCAAAGTCAACAGCATCATCAGCCACCAAGCCATGACCTCTTGAAATGAGTTCTAGACCAAGTTCACTTTTGCCCAAGCCTGAGTCGCCCATGATCAAAACGCCCATTCCCAGGATGTCCATGAAAACACCATGCATGGTGAGTCGTGGTGCGCCAACTTTCGTTAGATATAAGCGTAAACGGTCAATGACTTCTGCCGCTGATGTGGTCGACTTAAATAAGGGTGTTGAAGATCTTTGACAATAAAGTACTAAATCGTCATGAGGCTCACATCCATCGGCCACGATCAAACAGGGTGGTTTTAAAGATATCAATCCTGCAAGTTCGCGCTTGCGATTTTCAGGATCTAATTTTTCGTAATAGTTAATTTCTGGAACACCAAAAACCTGCATGCGGTCTGGGTGAATTAGATTCAAGTGACCGACAAGATCAGATGATGATGAGGCAAGTTTGACTGCCTCAGAGCTAAAGCTATTATCAGCACCTTCAAGACCAGCAATCCAACTTAGCTTCAACTCAGAAATATTGTCATCAAAGAGTGATTGTGCGGTGACACTGGCTAAATTAAGTGGCTGGGTCATTTTATTAATTCCAGGCGGTCAGTAATTGATAAATATTATCAGCACTGGGCTCCGTGAGGAGAATGTTTTTATTTTTATTGTCTGAAATTGTTTGGGCTACTTTTGCAAGGATATCCAGGTGTGCTTGAGTTGCAGCTTCTGGTACGAGCATGATCACCAATGCTTTGACTGGATGATTGTCCGAAGCATGAAAATTGATACTGTTTTTTAATCTCACAAAACCTATGTGAGCTTGTTCAAGCAACTTCACTCTACCGTGTGGAATTGCAATGCCATTACCCAAGGCAGTAGAGCCAAGAGCTTCACGTTCTTCTAAGCAAGCTATGACTGACTTTGCGGGGATGCCGTGATTTTTTTCAAATAGTTGCGCTATGAAAACAAACAACTCTTCACGAGAGGAGACCTCAATATCTAAAGAGATATTGTTGGGGGTGATGAGTTGGGCCAAGGCGTTCATGTGTGCAGTGCATTATAAGATTGCCTTGGCCTATTTAATCAAGTGTTTTTCAAGGTTTGATGGTGATGATCTTGAACTTTTTCCTTGTGCTTGAGTACTTGTCTGTCGAGTTTGTCTACGACTAAGTCCATCGCGTGATACATATCGCCATTGTGGGCCTCGGCAAAGAGGTCCTTGCCCTTCAAGTGAAGCGTGATTTCGGCGTGATTTCGTAGATCCTTCTCTTTTTCATTATTAATTGACAAGGTGACCGTGATGTTCTGGACTTGATCGAAATGGCCACCGATTTTTTTTAATTTATCTTCTAAATGCGAGCGCATCGCAGGGGTGATTTCGACGTGATGACTCAAAATTTTTATATTCATCTTTACTCCCTATTGTTTTCTACGCAAATGAACGGCAGGGATGCGTAGAGATTCCCTGTATTTAGCAATGGTTCTTCTAGCCACAACAAATCCTTTTGAGGCCAGTAGATCGACGATTTGAGTGTCTGAGAGGGGTTTTTCTTTACTTTCTTCACTAACAGCTTGTTTGATCAGAGTTCTGATAGCTGTTGACGATACCGAGCCGCCGGTATCAGTTGATATTTGGCTTCCAAAAAAGTATTTGAATTCAAAGCAGCCCGCAGGTGTTGCCATGTATTTTTGTGTGGTCACCCGAGATACTGTGGATTCATGCATGCCGATGGTATCTGCGATTTCCCTCAAAACCAATGGTCGCATAGCGATCGGCCCATGATTGAAGAAGTTTTGCTGTCTATCCACGATTGCTTTTGCAACTTTTAAGATGGTGTCACTTCTTTGTAGCACATTTTTAACCAGCCATCTAGCTTCTTGTAGTTTTTGCTGCAAGCCATCCATACCTTCTTTGCCGCGATTATCTTTGATAACTTTTGCATATTCCTCGTGAAGGCTTATTTTCGGGGCGGCGGCCGGGTTAAGGGTCACAGTCCATTGTCCTTTATGGTTTTTGACAATGACATCTGGAATCAGTGTTGAATCAACGTGGGTTTCAAAGTCTGATGCAGGATTATGTTTAAGAGTTTTAATTAACTGAATAGCATCTTGAAGGTCTTCTTCATCGACTTTTAGAAGTTTTTTAATTCTGGCCAAATCTTTGTTGGCTAAAACATCAAGATAGTCACTGCATATTCTGTGAGCAATTTTCCATGCCATGGTTAATTTATTACTGGCAGAAAAGTTTTCTAACTGCAAGCGAAGACACTCTGCTAAATCCCTTGCGCCAACGCCTGCTGGTTCTAATTGCTGCAGCCTGATCAAAGCTCTTTTTACTTGCTCAAGAGCGCTACCATCTTCTGGGTCCATGTGCGCTTGAAGCTCTTCTGCCAACTCCTCTAGATCGATATCTAAGTAGCCATGCTCGTCGAGATTGCCTGCAACAAAACCTATCAATGCTTTTTCTTCAGGACTGATGCGCAGAAGTTTGATTTGGGCAATCAATGAATCAAGAAGCGATTCTGGCAAGTTAATTCTGGATAGGCGATCATCGTCTTCATCGCTGAATTGATTGTTTTTCGATCCGCCAAGGCTGCGATGTGACATCTGCTCAAGGGGCTCTTTATCTGAAAGGCTTGTTTCAGATTCATAGTTGATCAGAGGATTTTGCTCAGCTGCTTGAATCAGTTCTTGTTCAAGCTCCATTGCCGAAAGCTGCAAAAGCTTGATTGATTGCTGCAGTTGAGGTGTTAGGGCTAGATTTTGTGAGAATCTAAGCTGAAGGGATGCTTTCATGTTACGGTCATTTTAGACCGTCATTGCTGTATTGGTACGTTTTTTGCTTTAAAAAATCACATGCGGAAGTTTTCGCCAAGATAGACTTTTCTGACTGCCTCGTTATCGATGATGGCAGATGGTTTGCCAGCAGCCAATACTTTGCCCTCACTGATGATGTAGGCGTGGTCACAAATACCCAAGGTTTCTCGAACATTGTGATCCGTGATGAGCACACCAATTTGGCGATCTTTTAAAAATCTCACAATTCTTTGAATCTCACCAACAGCAATTGGGTCGACGCCAGCAAATGGCTCGTCTAGCAGGATAAATTTTGGTTGTGATGCCAGCGCTCTGGCAATTTCCACTCTTCTGCGCTCGCCACCAGACAATGACATTGCTGGGTTGCTGCGCAGGTGAGAAATCTGTAGTTCTTGTAGCAGTGAATCTAATCTACTTTGAATTTCTTTTTTAGTCAGTGGCTTACCGTTTTCTTCTTGAAGTTCTAAAACAGCTTGAATATTTTCTTCAACGGTCAGTTTTCTAAATACAGACGCTTCCTGAGGCAAATAAGACAGACCTAACTTGGCACGCTCATGAATCGGCAAATGTGTGATGACTTGACCATTGAGGGTGATTTCTCCTCCGTCTAATGGTACAAGGCCAACAATCATGTAAAAAGAAGTTGTTTTGCCTGCGCCATTGGGCCCCAATAAACCGACCACCTCACCACTTTTTACTTCAACACCTACTTCAGTGACAACGGTTCTTGAGCCATATTTTTTTTGTAGACCAACAGCCGTTAGTGTGGATTGATGAGCGCTCATTATTTTGAAGGTCCTGTTAATTCTTTTCTTCTTGGTGATAAGGTGGATTTCACTGAAGCTTTAGAAACCACATTATATTTTTCAGTGATTCCATCATAATGAATTTTGTCACCATTCAATTGGTCAGTGACTCTTGTCCCAGATATTTGGTTCATGCGAGCTTGTTTTTGAAGGATGGCAATTTCTGTTTTTCCATCATATTCAATCAGCTCCGCAAAACCTTCAATAAAATCGTTCAGGCCAGTGTCCCTTTTTTGTCGAAGACTTGCTAGTTCCCCTGGCTTAGCGAATATGGTGACATATTGGTAACCTTCCGGATCAATTTTTACTTCAGCTTTTTCACCCCTGATGATGAGTGAGCCTTTGATCAAGAGAACGTTTCGCTCAAGATAGTAAATTTGCTTCACGTCATCGAATTGAGCTTTGTCAGAGCTTAAGGCTATGGGTTTATCTTTGTCGGCTTTTTCTGCATGTGCTGAAATTGAAAATATACTCAGCCCGATGATCAAGCTGAACAATTGGGCAGCTAAACGAAATCTCACGGAGTAGTGCCCTTAGATTCTGATTCAATGCGTCCTTTGACCTGACCAATCATGGTGAGTTTTTGATGAACGTTGTCAAAAACGGCACCTTCTTGAGATGTCATGATTGATAGACCTTGCTCTAAATTCACTGGACGATTTGTTTTAACAATGTCCTCATTCATGAGTACTGTGAATTTGCTGGAACTCATCAGTAGTCTTGCACTGCCAGCTTGAGTGGGGGTGGCTGGCTGAGCAGGGCGAGTAAGACTTGCATTACCAACCAAGTCTAATACTGTCATATCGCCGTCCAGAAAGCCTTTGTCTGCTTTCACTGTGATTGGCGGCTTAGTTGCGTGAAATCTTCTTGCAATAGGCCAATCGATTTCTGAGCTGGCATCATCTTCATAGTGGGTTAGTTTTTGACCAACCACGCGAAATTTTGTATTACCTTCTGGACCTAAGGTATTAACAACAATACCATCCATGATGTAGTCGGGAACGTGACGCTTTTGCTTTTCAGTATCTAAATTAGGTTCATTCATCTGAACCATCCAATAAGTACCCAAGGTCAAGATTGCCATTAACAACATTGGCAAAAACTTTAAAACCTGAGCCATGATTCCCATTTTTTACAAAGACTCTTGAAGTAAACGTTGATAGTTATCTTGAGCCACCAAGATCATGTCGCAAACTTCACGAACTGCGCCAGCACCACCTGAGCGCTTTGTCACGAAGTGCACACGTTTTTTAACTTCGTCATGGGCTTGAGCAGGGCATGCTGCAAAATGAACTTTTGGTAGTACTGATAGATCTGGCCAGTCGTCACCCATTGCTGCACAATCTGCAAGGGTTAGCTTGGTTTGTTCCAACAACACTTGCAAAGCTTTGAATTTCTCAGAAACACCCATCTGCACGTGTTTGATACCAAGCTCTTTTGCGCGACCTTCGACCATCAAAGAATTACGTCCTGTGATGATTGCAACAATCACACCTGTCGACTGAAGGAGTTTGATGCCATGACCATCCAGACTATCAAAAATCTTGAGAGCCTCTTTACCATCTTGGCCAATCAACAAACTGCCATCAGTTAAAACACCATCAACATCTAAAACCAGAAGTTTGACTTTTGCAGCACGATCAAGTGCTTGAGGATGTTCTGTGTATGGGTTGGTGACCATTGGGCTGAATGCGTTAGACATATTAAATAACCTGGGCTGCAAAAAGATCATGAAGGTTGAGGGCGCCAAGTAACACACCCTCAGCATCTACAACCACGAGTTGATTGATGCGATGACGCTCCATCATTTCAACAGCTTCGGCCGCCAATAGATCAGGAGAAATTGTTCTTGGATTTGGTGTCATGGCATCTTTTAAAGATGTGCCTTGAAACTGAATATTCTTTTCAATCAAGCGACGCAAATCACCATCTGTGAATATGCCAAGAACTTTTTGAGAGTCATCAACCACCACAGTCATGCCCATTCGTTTAGAAGTGATTTCTAATAAAGCGTCTGTGATACTAGCTTTGATGTTTGTGCGAGGAGCTTCTGCGCCACCTCTCATCACATCACGCACGTGGGTGAGTAGCTTTCTTCCTAGATTGCCACCTGGATGAGAGCGAGCAAAATCTTCCGGCTTAAATCCTCTGGCATCAAGTAATGCAACTGCTAATGCATCACCCATGGCCAATGCAGCGGTGGTACTTGCGGTAGGTGCCAAGTTAAGGGGACAAGCTTCTTTTTCTACAGACACATTGATGTGCGAATCTGCTAAGGACGCTAATGATGATTCTGGATTGCCTGTGAGTGCAATCAGTTTAGCGCCAGTTCTTTTGATAATTGGAACGATTGCGGTGAGTTCACTGGTTTCACCAGAATTTGAAAATGCCACAAAGACATCATGTTGCGTGACCATGCCTAAATCACCATGGCTTGCCTCAGCTGGGTGAACAAAAAAAGCTGGTGAACCAGTCGAAGCAAAAGTCGCTGCAATTTTTCTACCAATATGGCCAGATTTGCCAATTCCGGAAACCACAATGCGACCTTTGCAAGCTAAAAGTAGCTCAATCGCATAAGCAAATTTTTCAGCATTTTTTTGCGTGAGATTTTTTTGAAGCGTCAAAATAGCTTCGGCCTCAATGGTCAAAGTTTCTCTAGCCAAATCAATGGCTCGCTGATTTTGTGCAGAAGTTTGATGAGTCATAGCTAGAGTATATGTCTTTAGGCTTATTTCAATAAGGGGGCAAGGTATTTGCCGGTGTAGCTTTTTGCTACTTTAGCAACTTTTTCTGGGGTGCCAACCGCAATAATTTCACCGCCACCACCGCCACCTTCTGGCCCCAAATCGATGATCCAGTCAGCTGTTTTGATCACGTCCAGATTATGTTCAATGATAACAATGGTGTTGCCATGCTTTTTCAAGGTATGAATAACCTTGAGCAAGAGTTGAATATCATGGAAATGAAGGCCGGTTGTTGGTTCATCCAAGATATAAAGAGTTCTACCTGTATCTCGTTTAGAAAGTTCCAAAGACAGTTTCACTCGCTGAGCTTCGCCTCCCGATAGGGTGGTGGCACTTTGTCCTAGTTTGACGTAACCCAAACCAACATCAAGCAAAGTTTTCAGTTTTCGTTTGACTGTTGGCACTGCTTCAAAGAATTCATGAGCTTGCTCAATCGTCATTGATAAAACTTCATGAATATTTTTGCCTTTATAGCGAATATCTAAAGTTTCTCGGTTGTAACGTTTTCCGTGACAAACATCGCAAGGAACATAAACATCTGGCAAGAAATGCATTTCAACTTTTAAGACGCCATCGCCTTCACAAGTCTCGCAACGACCACCCTTGACGTTAAATGAAAATCTACCAGCTTCGTAGCCACGCTCGCGAGCGGCTGGAACTCCAGCGAATAATTCTCTGATTGGAGTGAAAAGGCCGGTATAAGTTGCAGGGTTTGATCTTGGTGTTCTACCAATCGGAGATTGATCAACGTTGATCACCTTGTCGAAATGTTCAAGGCCAATGATTTCTTTATGTTGCGCAGGCTCCGCACTGGAGCCGTAGAGGTGTTGAGCAACAGCATGGTGAAGGGTGTCGTTGATCAAAGTTGATTTACCGGAGCCGGATACACCAGTCACACAGGTCAATAATCCTAGCGGGATTTCAACGTCGACATTTTTAAGGTTGTTTCCTGTGGCGCCTAATATTTTTAAAGAATGCTCTCCTACAGGGGTTCTGTTTTTAGGCACCTGAATGGCTTCTTTGCCTGAAAGGTAAGCGCCCGTTAAAGAATTTGAATTTTTTTCAATTTCTTTTGGCGTGCCTTCTGCAATGATTTTTCCGCCGTGCTCTCCAGCGCCAGGACCAATATCAATGACGTGGTCAGAAGCTCTGATCATGTCTTCATCATGCTCCACCACCAAGACTGAATTACCTAAATCACGGAGATGCTTGAGTGTGCCAATGAGTCGATCGTTATCACGTTGATGAAGACCAATCGATGGTTCATCCAATACATACATCACACCAGTCAGACCTGAACCAATCTGAGAGGCCAATCGAATACGCTGAGCCTCTCCGCCGGAAAGCGTGTCCGCACTTCTATCTAAGGACAAGTAATTCAAGCCAACGTCATTCAAGAAGCTGAGACGCGCTCCAATTTCAGCAATGATTTTTCCTGCGATTTCTTTTTTAGCGCCCTTTAACTCTAGGGATAAAAAGTAGTCACGTGCTTGACCTAAAGGTAAGTTGCTGACTTCATAAATTGCTCGCGCTTGTTTTCCATCACCCACTTTGACATTTCTAGCTTCAGTCCTTAGGCGCGTTCCTTCGCAACTTGGGCAGGGTTTGTTGTTTTGATATTTTGCGAGTTCTTCTCTCAC
>JBJOKN010000136.1:0-3352 GCA_046046075.1 Pseudomonadota bacterium | reverse complement strand
GAAGCGGTGATGGGTCTTGATGCCAGCGAACAAGCTTTTCTTGATCGCACTTTGATTGACTTAGACGGAACTGACAATAAATCTCGTTTAGGTGCGAATGCAACTTTGGCCGTTTCTATGGCCGTGGCACGTGCAGCTGCTGAAGAAGCTGGTTTGCCGTTGTACAGATATTTTGGTGGCTCAGGTGCGATGCAGTTGCCAGTACCAATGATGAACATTGTCAACGGTGGTTCACACGCCAATAACAGCTTGGATATTCAAGAATTCATGATCGTGCCGGTGAGCATGACGAGCTTTCGTGAAGCCGTGCGCTGTGGTGCAGAGGTTTTCCATGCTTTAAAGAAAATCATTCATGATCAAGGTATGTCTACATCTGTTGGTGATGAGGGTGGTTTTGCACCTAACTTCAAGAGCAATGAAGAGTGTTTGAATACTATTCTTCAAGCGATTGAAAAAGCTGGTTATAAGCCAGGCGAAGATGTTCTATTGGCCTTGGATTGTGCTGCCAGTGAGTTCTACAAAGATGGTAAATATGACTTATCTGGTGAAGGTTTACAGTTAACTTCTGTGGAGTTTGCAAACTACCTAGCCAATTTGGTTGATAAATACCCAATCGTGTCAATTGAAGATGGTATGCATGAAGGTGACTGGGAAGGTTGGGCAATCTTGACTGAGAAATTAGGCAAGAAGATCCAATTGGTTGGTGACGATCTGTTTGTTACTAATACCAAGATCCTCAAAGAGGGTATTGAGAAGAACATTGCTAACTCAATTTTGATTAAAGTGAACCAAATCGGTACTTTGACTGAAACATTTGCTGCGATTGAAATGGCCAAGCGTGCTGGTTATACAGCTGTGATTTCTCATCGTTCAGGTGAGACAGAAGACAGCACGATTGCAGATATTGCAGTTGGCACCAATGCTGGTCAAATCAAAACTGGTTCATTGTCACGTTCAGATCGTATTGCCAAGTACAACCAATTGATTCGTATTGAGGAAGACTTGGGGGATATTGCAACATATCCAGGCAAGTCAACTTTCTATAACTTACGCAAGTAATTTTAGAAATCCACACCAGAAAAGAGAGCCCAGATGCGTATCGTTGTTTACGGCATGTTGGCTCTCTTGGTGATTATTCAATACCCATTGTGGTTAGGTAAGGGCGGTTGGTTAAGAGTTTATGAACTTGATCGCCAAGTATCTAAGCAAATGGAAAAGAATGATGCCCTTGCGGCACGTAACGCCAAGTTATCTGGCGAAGTGAAAGACCTCAAGGACGGTACCAAAGCGATTGAAGAGCGTGCCCGTGCAGAACATGGCATGAGCAAAGAAGGCGAGATCTTCGTGCAGGTGGTTCCGGGCAAAAAGCCAGTCAATGATCCTGCCAAGGATGATGCCCCGAAAAACTAGTTAGCTTGCTTTGTTGGCTTAATTGTTGATATCAATGCTTTGAACTAGGCGCTTGTTTTACTCCATCAACGATGGTGGGACTAGCAAAGATCTGCTTGCAATCAACCGCATCAAAGATATAAACCTGACCACAGAAATCACAATTGGTTTCAACAGCATCCTTTTCTAGAAGAATGCTATTCACTTCTTCTTCGCCAAGCATTTTCAGCATATCAGCCACCTTGATGCGAGAACAGCGACATCCAAACTTAATTGGTCTTTCATCAAAACTTCTCACTCCATGATGGGCTGATTCATCAAGGTATAAACGATTCATTAATACCTTAGGCTCAAGACTCAATAATTCTTCATTAGTGACAGTGTCTGAAAGCATCTGAAGTCTGGACCATCCTTCTGCGGCCATTTCATCATCCATCTTCAATTGACCGCCCATATTGGGCAATCTTTGAAGTAATAGGCCGCCACAAGATTCTTCATCGCTGGCTAACCACAGGCGAGTCTCTAATTGCTCGGAGTCGCGCATGTAGAGGGTGATTGCTTGAGCAATACTTTTGACAGGTTTGCCATCATCACTCAAGGCAACAATCCCTTGGTATGGATTTTGACCTGGTTTGCGATCAGAAGGATCTAATGTGATCACCAATCGACCTTGACCATCTGGATTAATCAAATCTGACAAATTGGCATCATCAGGCAGGGTGGATAGATCAATATCCTCATTCAACTTCGCCGTTGCACGAATCACCAAATGTTCATTGCACTCTAAAACCAATAAACGAACTGCGCCATTGCCTTGTGCTTGAATGATCATGCTGCCATTGAACTTGAGTGTTCCGCACAAAAGAACACCAGCGGCTACCAAGTCGCCGAGCAGTTTTTTTACGGCTGGCGGATAGTCTTTACGGGCCAAAATGGCTTGCCAAGAATCTCGAATATTCACGATTTCGCCGCGCACAGGTGCGCCATCAAAAACAAAGACCTGAAGAGAATCTGGGGAGTATTTATCTGTCATAACGTATATTGTAGAAACTTTATGAAATGACGCACTGTGTTTTCAAATAAACATCCATTTTTGACTGCTTTATCCCTTGCTTTAGGCTCAGCCATTGCCTTGGGTTTGGCACGCTTCTCTTACGGGCTTTTATTGCCTGTGATGAGAGAGGACTTGGACTGGTCATATTTGGTGGCTGGTACCATGAATACCGCCAATGCATTGGGTTACTTTATTGGAGCGCTCAGCTCTCCAGCCATGATGAGGCGCATGTCAGTCCATCAGTTTTTCATATCATCGGCTGTGATTACCGGTTTCTTTTTGTTCCTTTCAGGTTGCACCGATCAAACCAGCTTACTTTTCATTTATCGCGTCATTGCTGGAATAGCCAGTGCCTGGATCTTTGTGGCAGGTGGTGTTCTTGTTTCTCAGTTAGGCACCATACACGCCAATAAATCAGGTTTGATGTTAGGCATCTTTTACGCAGGTCCTGGGCTTGGCATTGTTTTATCAAGCGTGATCCTGCCATTTTTCAATGATTGGGGCGTAAAAATAGCTTGGGATCATTCTTGGCAGTTATCTTGGTATGCCTTGGGTATCTTGTGTCTAATTTTTACATTGATATTTGTTAAGCCCATCAGTTCCATTCCGGCGATACCTCCAAAACCAAGTGGGGACTCTGGTACACCGCTTAAATCCTATGTGCCAGTATTGATGGCTTACTTTATGTTTGGCGTTGGTTATATTGGGTATATGACTTTTGTGGTGGCATTACTCAAGCAACTGGGATTAGGTAATACAACGCTCAATATTTTTTATGCCATCTTAGGATTTTCTGTCATGGCATCTTCTCGTTTATGGGCTCAGATGTTGGATCGTTTTAAGGGTGGTCAATCTTTGGCTATCTTGAATACGCTTCTTGGTGTTGCAAGTTTGATCCCTGCTTTGATT
>JBJOKN010000010.1:0-12614 GCA_046046075.1 Pseudomonadota bacterium | reverse complement strand
CATCCCTCAGGTGATTGACATCACCCCAATCAACTAAAGCAAACTCTCCATTCTGATACGTCAGCGTATTCAAGCTTGCATTCAATATCTCAAAATCTCTGGCCACATCTAAAGCCACTTTTCGAGCAGCTCGGTTCAAGCAATCCAAGACTCCACCGTGCGCCACAATCGCAATTTCTTGCCCGGCGTATTTTTTAGCCCAAGAAGCAATCGCTGCGACCACTCTGTCATTAAATTGCGCCAAACTCTCACCATTTTCTGGTTGAAAATGAATGTCTCTCCTTTTCCAAGCTTGATGATGCTGAGGATGGTGGTCGGCAATTTCCTGATGACTTAAACCTTGCATCAAGCCATAGTGTCTCTCTCTTAAAGCCGGATCAAGATTCAGCTCTAGCTGATGATGAAGAGCAATCGGTTTAGCCGTATCAATCGCGCGACTTAAATCACTGGAAATGATGGCTGATATTTTCTTATCCACCAAGCTTTTTGCAAGGCGCTCAGCTTGTTGATGACCAAGCTCATTCAAACCAATATCTATATGCCCCTGCAGGCGTTTCTCACGATTCCACAAGGTTTCGCCATGGCGAATTAAATAAATAACGGTCATCAATTAAGACAGAGTTACTTTGGCAAATTTGCGCTTACCTACTTGCACCACAAACGTTCCAGCTTCTACTTTGAGTGCTTTATCAGAGACGGTGGCACCGTCAATCTTTACACCACCTTGCTCAACGTTACGCATTGCTTCAGATGTACTAGGAACTAAATTAGCTTGCTTCAGTAATTGGCCAATACCGATTGGCGCCCCAGTCAATAAAATCTCAGGAATATCGTCTGGTACACCACCCTTAGCGCGATGATTGAAATCTTCCAATGCTTTTTCAGCAGCACCGCTATCGTGAAAACGCGTCACGATTTCTTGAGCAAGGGCCACTTTAAAGTCACGAGGATTTCTGCCAGATGAAACCTCTTCTTTCATTTTGGCGATCTCAGCAAGTGGCTTGAAAGAAAGTAATGTGTAATAACTCCACATCAACTCATCAGAAATACTCATCAACTTACCGAACATCTCACCGGATGGTTCGCTGATGCCGATGTAGTTGTTTTTAGACTTACTCATCTTATCAACGCCATCTGTACCAACTAGCAAAGGCATGGTCAAAATACATTGAGCCTCTTGACCATATTCTTTTTGTAGCTCGCGACCAACCAATAAATTGAACTTCTGGTCCGTACCACCCAATTCCAAATCACTTTTCAGAGCAACTGAGTCATAACCTTGCATCAAAGGATATAAAAATTCATGGACAGAAATTGGTATGCCACCTTTGTAACGCTTGGTGAAATCATCACGCTCCAACATACGTGCAACTGTATATTTGGCTGCCAACTGAATCATGCCCCGAGCACCCAATGGATCACTCCACTCACTGTTGTATCTCACTTCAGTTTTGCTTGGATCTAAAACCAGGCTTGCCTGCTTATAGTAAGTTTGAGCATTGACTGCAATTTCTTCTTTGGTCAAAGGAGGACGAGTAGCATTTCTGCCAGATGGGTCACCAATCATGCTGGTGAAGTCACCAATCAAGAAAATAACGGTATGGCCCAAATCTTGTAATTGGCGCATTTTGTTCAAAACAACGGTATGGCCCAAATGAATATCAGGTGCCGTTGGGTCTAAGCCTAATTTGATCCTTAAAGGGGTCTTGGTGGCTTCACTACGAGCCAATTTGGTCAACCACTCCGCCTCAACCAATAACTCTTCACAGCCACGTTTTGAGACCTCCATGGCCTCCAAAACACGATCAGTGATTGGATATTTAACTTGTTCTGTTTTATTCTCGTTAGCTAAAGACATAATCTATCGGTTACATTAATTTCCTAGAGCATCATTGTCGCATCACTTAAGAGTCAACCCTATGAAGAATTACTATATTGGCATCATGTCCGGAACCAGCATGGATGGCATTGATGCTGTTTTAGCAGAAATTTCCGATGACGGGCAAACCTCTGTTTTATGTCACAAAGATCTTCCCTTTGAGCAATCCCTTAAAAATACCTATTTTGATCTTCAGTCTCCGAGCCAAAATGAGCTCCACAAAGAGGCTCTGGCAGCTAACCATTTGGCGCAGCACTACCATTTGGCTTGTGTAGCCATCCTTCAGGAGGCAAAACTTCAGCCATCTGATATCAGAGCCATTGGGGCTCATGGCCAAACGATTCGCCATCAACCTCAAGTCCACGATGGCATTGGTTATACCAAACAATCTCTTAACCCAGCACTACTGGCAGAACTGACCGGTATTGACGTGATTGCTGATTTTCGCAGTAGAGACATTGCTGCTGGTGGCCAAGGCGCGCCATTGGTCCCAGCATTTCATGCGGCACAGTTTGGATGCAAGGAAGATTTAGCGATCTTAAACATTGGTGGAATTGCAAATCTAAGTCTCATCCCTGCCAATCAAGAAGAGAAAATGATTGGCTTTGATTGTGGTCCGGGCAATGTGCTGATGGACTACTGGGTCCAACAATCGCTTGGCCAATCTTTTGATGATGACGGTCAATGGGCCGCTAAAGGGCAAGTGATTGAAAAGCTTTTAAGCAGCATGCTTAAAGACGAATACTTTAAAAAAGCCCCGCCAAAAAGTACGGGTAGAGATTTATTCAATCCCGAATGGCTCAATCATCATTTAACGATGAATGATTGCCTCAATCACAAACCAGAAGATATTCAAGCCACTTTACTGGCGCTCACAGCGCAATCAATCGCTCAAGACATCAAGCAACATGCTTGCACAACTAAACGATTATTGATTTGTGGCGGTGGCATTAAAAATAAGCAGCTCATTGCGCAGATAAAAAATGCTTGCACCTGGATACCTCAAGAAAATATTCAGAGCACTGCGGCCAAAGGCGTTGACCCTCAAACCGTTGAGGCTGCTGCCTTTGCCTGGCTAGCTTGGGCCCACCAAAGAAAACAGCCAGCAAATTTGCCGGCTGTGACTGGTGCTAAAGGTTTGCGCGTACTTGGCGCGCACTACCCTGCTTAATTCATTAAGCTGAGAAAGAAGATCCGCAACCACATGTTGTTGTGGCATTTGGATTTTTAATCACAAACTGTGAGCCATTGATATCTTCTTTGTAGTCAATCTCTGCGCCTACCAAATATTGGAAGCTCATTGAATCGATCAACAAAGTCACGTTATCTTTGGTCACCAATGTGTCGTCTTCGTTCACTGCCTCATCAAATGTGAAGCCATACTGAAAACCTGAGCAACCACCACCTTGCACAAATACGCGCAATTTCAAATCTGGGTTGCCTTCTTCAGCGATCAAATCAGCTACTTTAGCCACAGCGCTGTCAGTAAAAACTAACGGCATTGGTGGCTCTAAATTTTCAGTACTTTGTGTTGTTTGTGTCGCGCTCATAAAGAACTCCTTTTAATACATAGACTCTATTGTAGGCTTCAATGCCAATAATTGCTGTAGGGGTTTATGGTAACAGGGCAATATGACTTAACCCAGTTTTTTCCGGCAAACCGAACATCAGGTTCAAACATTGAACTCCTTGGCCAGAAGCCCCCTTCACCAAATTATCTTCAACCACCAAAATAACCAGGGTATCGCCGCCCTGAGGACGATGAACTGCAATTCTCAAGGCATTACTGCCTCTCACAGATCTTGTCTCTGGAGTGCTGCCAGCAGGCATCACATCCACAAAGGGCTCACCCGCATAAAACTTCTCAAAAAGACTTTGATAATCAACATCCTTCCCTTCAGGAAGAATACGGGCATACAAGGTCGAATGAATGCCTCTGATCATTGGGGTCAAATGAGGAACGAAGGTTAGTCCCACAGACTGACCACCAGCAATGGCTGATAAACCCTGGCAAATCTCAGGATGATGTCTATGACCCTTCACGCCATAAGCCTTGAAGTTATCGCTGGCTTCAGCCATCAAAGTGCCAACCTCTGCCTTACGTCCAGCACCTGAAACACCAGACTTTGAATCAGAGATCAAACTATTTAAATCAATCAGTTTTTTACCGCCAGTTGATTTCGGTGATATCAGCGGTGCAAAACCTAATTGAACCGACGTTGGATAACAGCCTGCTAAACCAACCACTCTGGCTTTTTTAATCGCCTCACGATTGATCTCAGCCAAGCCATAAACCGCTTCAGCCAGAATCTCTGGACACGCATGAGGCATGCCGTACCATTTTTCAAATTCAGCGGTGTCTTTAAGACGAAAGTCTGCTGCCAAATCCAATACCTTGACACCGGCAGCCAAAAGCTCTTTGGCTTGCGCCATAGCAACCCCATGGGGTGTGGCAAAGAAAACTGCGTCGCATTCTGTTAGCTTGGCATCTTCTGGCGTAGAAAAGCAAAGATCGACCCTGCCCCTTAAGGAAGGGAACATTTCAGCAACAGGCATTCCAGCCTCTTTACGAGACGTTATAGCCGTTAATTGAACTTCTGGGTGCTGAGATAACAAACGCAATAACTCAACGCCTGTATAGCCTGTTCCACCTACTATGCCAACTTTGATCATTTAAATCCTCCAATATCTCTATTGTAGAAAAGAAAAAGCCGCGCAGTGCGCGGCTTTTTGTAGAACAGCAAAAAAATTAACGCTTGCTGAACTGTTTGCGACGACGCGCGCCATGCAAACCAACTTTTTTACGCTCAACTTCACGAGCATCACGAGTAACAAAACCAGCTTTTGAAAGCGTTGGCTTCAAAGCTGCATCGTAGTCGATCAATGCACGTGTCACACCGTGACGAACTGCACCAGCTTGGCCAGTTTCACCACCACCTGATACGTTGACTTTGATGTCAAACGTTGTACCGTGGTTAGTTAGCTCTAGCGGCTGACGAACAATCATACGTGATGTTTCACGAGCAAAGTATTCGGCAATTGGCTTGCCGTTTACAAGAATTTCACCTTTACCAGCCTTGATGAATACGCGGGCTACTGAGCTCTTACGACGGCCAGTACCATAGTTCCAGTTTCCAATCATATCGGCTCCTTAGATCTCAAGAACGCTTGGCTGTTGAGCCGCGTGTGGGTGGTCAGCTTCTGCATAAACTTTCAATTTCTTGATCATTGCATAGCCAAGTGGGCCTTTAGGCAACATGCCCTTAACAGCCTTCTCGAGAGCACGACCAGGGAAACGAGCTTGCATCTTGTCGAAGTTAGTTTCGTAGATGCCGCCAGGATAGCCACTGTGCGTGTAGTATTTTTTATTCAAGCCCTTAGTGCCAGTTACGCGCAACTTAGAAGCATTGATGATGACGATAAAGTCGCCTGTATCAACGTGGGGGGTGAATTCTGGCTTGTGCTTGCCGCGTAGACGGTGTGCCACTTCACTGGCGACACGACCGAGGACTTTGTCCGTAGCGTCAATCACGAACCACTCACGCTTCACCTCATGCGGTTTTGCTGAGAAAGTTTTCATGATTACCTTAAATTGTTAAGCCCTAAAAAAACAACCATCTCAACATCCCTTTGGCTCCGCTTATGCTTGCAGGCTCGCAGTTCAAAATCAACAGCTGGTACAACAATTTCCTAATGGGCAAACTAGGAAAGCCTTAAATTGTAGCAAAAAAAAGCCCAGGAAGATATCCTGGGCTGAAATCCACCTGTTAGAGGGTGGAGGAGACAAACAAAGAATTAGCTAAAATCATTAATAGATAATCACTTGTTGCTAGAAATTATAGTTAATATCCTCAATTATTCAAGGAACTTGTTGTTTTAATTGAATATTTTTCATTTTGTCTAAGGCAAACATTGATACTTAAATTAATCTCCTAAGTGAGTTTTTGAAAGAAATTATGGAAACAACGGTCAAATGGTTGGGCAACGATGGCATGGCATTCTCTGCAGAAACTGGCAGTGGTCACCTTGTAAACATGGATGGTGCGCCTGATGCAGGCGGCAGAAACCTGGCACCTCGCCCCATGGAAATGATGTTGGTTGGCGCCGGTGGATGTACTTGTTTTGACGTTGTGATGATTTTGAAGCGAGCTAGACAAAATATTCATGATTGTCAGGTAACTTTGAAGGCTGAGCGCGCCAATGAGGACCCAAAGATCTTCACAAAGATCCACATGACCTTCAAAGTGAGTGGCAAAAATTTGGATAAAAGCCGTGTTGAAAAGGCTGTTGAACTCTCGCATGATAAATATTGCTCAGCAACCATCATGCTCGGCAAAACTGCAGAAATCACACACAGCATTGAATTGATCGAACTGTAATCAATTCAAGTAAGAAGTGCAGAGCCGGCTATTAAGCCGGATTCTGTCGCCCGCATTTTCATGCAGGGGCAACCATTCATCTAGTTTCACCGTTACCAGTGAAATCAAGCTCCCTACCCGCAAGCTCAGCGGACCGCCTCAACGCTTGCCTATTTGGGATTGCTCCGAGTGGAGGTTACCGCGTTTCACCGTAACTAAATACGCTCGTCTCTGTGGCCCTATTCCTCACGTCACCGTGGATGGCTGTTAGCCATCACCCTGTCCTGTGGAGTCCGGACTTTCCTCCCCCTTGTTGCCAAGGCAGCGGTTGCCTTACCGACTCTGCCCCGCTAGTCTAACCGACTATTGTCCAAGCAAGATTTTCACCGGCTCGCAATGGCACAACAGTGCTGTCTCCAACTGGGAACTCATCTGGGATTGATTGTGATTGACGTTTCAAGATCAACTTACCTGTGTTTCTTGGCAAGTTATAAAAGTCTGGGCCAAAGTGACTCGCAAAAGCTTCTAAGCGATCGAGAGCATTGGCCTGATCAAAAACCTCTGCATACAAAGGCATGGCATGCCAAGCTGTGTAGCAACCAGCACAACCGCAGGCACTTTCTTTTGCACCTTTGTAGTGTGGGGCACTGTCAGTACCTAAGAAAAATCTTGGATTGCCAGAGGTTGCTACGCGCACCAATTCTTGACGATGTTCTTCTCGCTTCAAAATTGGTAAGCAGTAATAATGTGGGCGCACCCCACCAGTAAAAATGGCATTGCGGTTGTAAAGCAAATGTTGGGGAGTGATGGTCGCAGCTATCGCACCAAAACGCTGGGTATCTGCAGATTCAACATATTTAGCAGCCTGCTTGGTGGTGATGTGCTCAAAGACAATTTTTAAGCCTGGATGACGATTTCTTAAAGGCTCTAAGACCTGATCAATAAAAACTGCTTCGCGATCAAACACATCAACATCAGCATGCGTCACCTCTCCATGAATCAATAAAGGCATCCCACAAGCCTCCATCGCCTCCAAAGCCTTGGCACACTTTTTAATATCAGTGACACCTGCATCACTATTGGTTGTTGCACCAGCAGGATAAAGCTTAAAACCAGCGACACCATCTTGATGAGCTTTTTTCACTTCCTCTGCTGAGGTGTTATCAGTCAAATATAAAACCATCAATGGCGTGAATGAACTTCCGGCCGGCAGAGCTGCCAAGATACGTTTTTTATAAGCAGCTGCCATTTCTGTAGTTGTCACAGGTGGCTTTAAATTTGGCATGATGATGGCACGCTCAAATTGACTGGCTGTGTGTTTAATCACATCACGCAACACATCTCCATCTCTGACGTGCAAGTGCCAGTCATCAGGGCGAGTAATTTCAATTGTATTGATTGAACTCATGTATCAAGACTCACTATCTATTAGCAAAATTCGAAAATCATTCACATTGGTCAAAGTCGGACCTGTATGAACCAAGGTATTTAAATCTTTGAAAAATCCATAACTATCATGTTTTGCTAAACCATCTTTAGCCAATTGATGATCATTATTCATGAGTTTTCTAGATTCTGAAGCAAACCACGCACCAGCATTATCTTCACTTCCATCAATACCATCTGTATCAGCTGCTAATGCAGAGAGAGTAGGAATATCACCAGTAGCAGCATACAAAGATAATAAAAACTCGCTGCATCGACCACCACGACCTTTCATATCGCGTGGAATTGTCACGGTACATTCACCACCCGAGAGAAGGGCCACAGGTTTTTTAAACGGTTGATCATGAAGAAAAATTTCACGTGCCAGCGCCGCCTGCATCAAAGCCACATCTTTGGCTTCTCCCATGACCGTATCTCCCAAGATCACTGCTTTAACGCCTTGGGATTCACAATAGCTGGCTGCTGCTTCTAAACACGAATGGGCTGTGGCTAAAAGATGATTGTTGATTTGCTTAAAAATAGGATCGCCTGATTTTGGTGTTTCAGGATTTTTACCAAGCACACCATTCTGCAAATAATCAGTTACTACTTTTGGAATTTGGCCCTGAAGTAAATCGTAATCTTTAAGAATTTGAAGTGCATCTGCAAATGTAGATTCATCAGGCGCGCAAGGTCCACTCGCAATGCTTGATGGATGATCTCCAGTCACGTCAGAAATCAAAAAGGCATCTACCTTTGCACCCCGACCAGCAGCCTCTCTAGCCATATGGCCACCCAAAATTGCAGACAAGTGCTTGCGCACAATATTCATTTGACCTATCGGCGCACCTGACATCAATAGTGCTTGAGTAGTGACCTGTAAATCCTGAATACTCAAATCTGCAGCAGGCAAGGTCAACAGACTGGATCCACCTCCTGAGATGAGTGCGATCAATTGGTCACCAGGTTGCAGAGTTTTAATTAAACGCAGGGTTTCTTTAGCGCCATTAAGGCCGGCTTCGTCAGGCACAGGATGACCAGCCTCAATCACTTCAATGATTTTGGTAGGCAAGCTATGACCATAACGTGTGATGACCATGCCTTCAAGCTTTGCCTCAGGCCAGTTCTCTTGGGCATATTGCTCAAGAGCAAGCGCCATAGAAGCAGCTGCTTTTCCGGCACCTAAAACTAAGCATCGACCTTTTAAAGGAGTGCTGAAAACCTTGCGCAGACCATCCGGCAACATCGCTTGAGGATCAGCAGTTTTTAAAGCTGCATCAAATGCAGCCTGTAAAAATTCAGGGGTGTTTTTAATCGCCATATCAGGATATTAGCTTGGTTTGAGATTGTTGCGCTTGCCACATGTCACTATAACGACCCCCCAAAGACAAGAGCTCATCATGGGTACCCCTTTCGATAATGCTGCCATCATCCATCACCAAAATTTGATCTGCATAAATAATGGTTGATAAACGATGAGCAATGATCAAAGTTGAACGGTTTTTAGCCAAAGCCATCAGTTCTTTTTGGATGGCTCGCTCTGTCTCAGAATCAAGCGCTGAAGTTGCCTCGTCAAAAATCAAGAAAGATGGATTTTTCAAAAGAGTTCTTGCAATCGCCACTCGTTGCTTTTCGCCGCCCGACAATTTCAAGCCGCGCTCTCCAACAGCAGAGTTATATCCATCTGGGAGGGACTTGATGAAGTCATGAATCTGAGCAGCTTTAGCAGCCGCCTCAATTTCTTCCTGCGAAGCTCCAGGACGACCATAAGCAATATTGTAGGCAATCGTGTCATTAAAAAGAACCGTGTCTTGGGGAACGATACCAATACAGGCTCTCACACTTTTTTGCGTTACGGCCTGAATATTTTGCTGATCAAATTCTATTGAACCTTTGGTCACATCATAAAAACGGAACAGCAATCGCGCTAGAGTACTTTTACCAGCACCACTGTGCCCAACCACAGCCGTGGTTTTTCCAGGCAAAACCTCAAAATCAACATTTTTTAAAATCTGGCGATTACGCTCATATGAAAACGACACATCTCGAAATTGAATATGAGGGCCCAGAGCTTGATTTTTAATCACTAAATCTCGAGCACCTTCTTGATCAGCGATTTCACGATCTGTACCAAGCAATTTAAACATTCGATCCATGTCAATCAAAGCTTGTTTGATTTCTCGATAAATCACCCCTAGAAAATTGAGCGGTATATATAACTGAATCATCAGCACATTTACCAAGACCAAATCACCTAAGGTCATTGATCCATTCGATACACCGATGGTGGCCTGCCACAAAATTAGAATCAGACCCGTGGCAATGATGGTTTGCTGTCCAACATTCAATATGGCCAAAGAGCGCTGAGACTGAATAGCAGCTTCCCTGAAACAACGTAGATTTTCATCGTAACGCTTGGTCTCATACTCTTCATTACCAAAGTACTTGACTGTTTCAAAGTTGATCAGGGCATCGACTGCTCTTTGATGAGCCTTTGAATCTAGCTCGTTCATTCTTTTACGATACTTTGTGCGCCACTCAGTCACAACAATCGTAAAAATCACATATAAAACCAATGCGATCAAAGTGATCAGAGCAAATAAATAGTTATAAGCCCAAATAAAATAACCAAGCACCAAGCCTAGCTCTACCATCGTTGGCAAGATGCTATAAAGCGAATAAGAGATCAGTGACTGGATGCCCCTCGTACCCCTCTCAATATCCCTGGTCATTCCACCAGTTTGTCTTGATAAATGGAATCGCAAAGATAAGGAGTGCAAGTGCTCAAACACTTGAAGCGCAACTGTTCTGACTGCGCTTTCTGTCACTCTTGAAAAAATAAGCTCTCTTAACTCTGTAAACAATGAGGCTGATAACCTCAATAAACCATAGGCGATGATGAGAGCAACAGGCACAACAATCAAAGTTTGCAGTCCTGGTGGCACACTCATTGAATCAACCAAGAACTTGAGCAAAATAGGCACACCAAGATTTGCCACTTTAGCGGCAATCAAGCAAGACAGCGCCAAAATCACTCGCCCTTTAAAAGTCCACAGATAGGGCAATAAATTAGCGATCACTTTCCAATCATTACTTTTTTCATGATTTGATTTATCTTGAACATCTTGGGATTGCATATGTCTCATGGCTTATTTTTCATTGTCATTATTAATCGCCCAAATTAGGCATTGCTCTATCTCGAGTTCCCACCGTTAAAAATACCAACAGCAAACGAACAAAACCATAACTGACCCAATTGAATACCTTGGTCATGAATGGTCTTTTGGAATAAAGATCAGAGTCAACCTTGATACCTTTTTCTAGAGCTTGACTCTCAATTTTCCATCTTACTTCTTTGACCACTGGATGATTTCTGATCACCAAATTAGCCTCATGATTCAAAAGAAACGATAAGTGATCGCAATTCGATGAACCTAAAGTGGCCCACCTTTGATCAACAACCATGGCTTTCGCATGTAAGAGCCCCAAGGGATACTCATAAATGGTGATATTGGCAGCCAAGAATTGACCATACAAACTAGGAACTGACCAGTTCAAAACTTTGAACTCATCCCTACCCAATAACAAGTTAACAGCCACACCCCTCTCAGCTGCTCTTATCAGGGCTTTTCTAAAGCGCCGTCCGGGCATGAAGTAAGGGGTTGTTAACCAGATTTCCTCTCTTGATTGACCAATCGCTTTTAAATAAGCTCTTTCTATATCACGACGATGGTGCAAGTTATCTCTGGCAATAAATGCCAAACTGGACTTTTGATCATGACGAATACCTAAAAAATGGCTGGTATTCCAAGGTAACTCTTGATCCAAAATTCTTTTTAAAATATTACGTGGATGAAGAGCTTTAGGCTGCATTCTTTGCCACTGCCTCAAAAAAGTAGCATGCACTTTCTCAACTACTTTTCCTGTAGCCTTTAAAGATAAATCCCAGCGCAAGCCACTTAATAATTTTCCATCAGCAGTTTGATCGTCGGCACAAATATTGATGCCTCCCACAAATGTTTCAAGCTCATCAATGACAACTAATTTTCGATGAGTTCGAGAAAATCCAAATCGCCCAAACCAAGCTGGGTTGTAATAAGTCAACTGCACACCAGCTTCCAAAAATTGCTGTTCAAATGTAAATGGACTAGAACCCAACCAGTCAACCACAACCCTGACGTCTAAGCCTTTTAAGGCTGCAACAACCAATAAATTAGCAATTCGTTTAGCTTGCTCATCGGTAGAAAAAATATAGGTCTCAAGATAGATTGATTTTTTGGCCTTTGCCAGAGACTCTTCCAAAGTAGAAAAATAATTTCTCCCACCTTCTAATAATTCAAGGTGCTCGATATTTTGCCAACGATCTTTTCTAAGAAGAGACATGACTTAATTCTAATCAGAATTAAGCTTGAGTATTGCCTGCTGATTGCTAGGGGAAAAACAAAGCGAGGCCGCCACTTCAATTGGCTGCCATTGGTAAGCAGTATGTTCTCTCGGAGCGAGAGTTACTGGCACACGATTAGGCAAAAGAACCTTGAACCAGTGCTCAGTATTCTTAGTCACACCCTCGCCATAACGATGACGCCATTGGGGATAAATTTCATATTGAATCTGCTGATTCATGGATTGCAAAGAATCAGGGGCAAGTGTTGAAACATCAATGCCCGTTTCTTCCAAGAGCTCTCGAGCCGCAGCTTCTATTAAAGGCTCATTAAGAGCATCCAGACTTCCAGTCACAGACTGCCAATAGCCAGGATGGTCTTTTCTCTCCAGCAACAAAACCTCGTTGCTAGCCGTATAAATAACGACTAGTACCGAGATTGGGATTTTCATGCAGGCATTTCTGTGTTGCGCAAACGAATATGCAGTTCACGCAATTGTTTCTCGTCAACAGGGCTTGGAGCTTGAGTTAACAAACATTGAGCTCTTTGTGTTTTAGGGAAAGCAATCAC
>JBJOKN010000135.1:0-4725 GCA_046046075.1 Pseudomonadota bacterium | reverse complement strand
AGATCGTTTAGATACATTACAAAGTGTGCGCAGTGCCGGCATGTCAGTTTGTTGTGGTGGCATCATCGGTATGGGTGAAACTCGTCGTCAACGTGCTGGCTTGATTGCCAAGCTTGCGAATTTAAATCCATACCCAGAATCAGTGCCTATCAATCATTTGGTGCCAGTTCCTGGCACGCCATTAGAAGATCAAAAAGGTGTTGATCCTTTAGAGTTTGTTAGAACGATTGCGATTGCGCGTATCACCATGCCAACCGCAAGAGTACGTTTATCTGCAGGTCGTCAAGAGTTAGGTCGAGCAGTGCAAGCGATGTGCTTCATGGCTGGCGCAAACTCAATTTTCTACGGTGATAAATTGCTCACAACCGACAATCCTGAGGCGGATGCCGATCGTGAGCTCTTGGCTGAATTAGGTTTAAAAACTAAAACAGCTTGTAAAGCTGAAGTACTTGTTTAGTTTTAACTAACACGCATCCAGCCTACGGGCTGGATTAAAACTTGTGTCTTAATCCAGCGGTCACACCGTACTGACTTCTTTGACGATTGCCATTAGCGACACCATTTGAATTTCGGTGTTGATCTAAGAAACCATAAATATCAGTTTGTTTTGAGAGCTTGTAAACGCCGGTTAACACCAAGCTTTTATCTTTGTCGACCAAATGACGACTCTTGCGATCATGTTGCAATTTTGTGTAGTGAGCAATACCTAAGTCCACCTTAGGACTCAATTGGTATTGCATGCCCCAGGCACTCACAAACACATCCGATGCAAACTGATCTCGCTCGGGAGATGAGTGATGAGCGGTTTGTGAAATGCTGCCGCGTTGAATCTCAGGTAGCTTTGAGTAAGACATACCAGTTTTAAATGTCCAGCGATTGAAACGATACTCGCCACCAAAATTCATGATCTTTGTTGAGCCTAATGATTGTGATGACTTAGAAGCAGTTCCTGTTGATTTAGCAACATCAATTTCAGTGAATGATCCACCCACAGACCAGTTCGCATCACGATATTTCAAGCCAACCGCCATGCTGCTGCCATGCTTTACTGAGCCTACTTGATTGCCACTTTGATAGCTGGCTAAAAATGTCACACGGTTGATGTGATGTTGATACTTGATGGTGCTATCAGAACGGTTGTGATTATTTTTTAAATCTCTGTAACCGCTCAAATAATGAATCAAGCCTTTTTGGTTCAGGTTATTTGTTGGATCAAAGTCTTTGATCGCATCATAGCCAACAGTGTTTTGTCGACCCAAGGTCAGTTGGCCTAGAGATTGATTGCTGATGCCTAAATGCGCTTGACGTCCAAACAAACTTTTGTTTTCTGATTTTTTGCCATGAATGCTTGTGTCACTGGATGAATTGTTATCACCCGTGTTCATGTCAAAGCCAGTTTCTAACTTGAAAAAAGTTTTGTTGCCACCGCCTAAATTTTCTTCTCCTTTAAAACCAAGGTGAGGCGCTGATAAACCACCTGAGTTGGCACTTAATTGAGAATCTTTGCTGTTACCTAGCTGATCTTTGCCTGCATGAGTTTGATATCTCACGCCAGCATCAACTGTGCCGTAGATGGTGACATTGGATTGAGCCTGGACACTTTTGATGACCAGTGGTGAAGCCATAAGGGACATCACCGCTACGCTGATGAGCGATTTCTTCATTGTTTCTCCGTAAAAGTAATGATGTAAAAAAACAACAAAAGCCGTGTTTTTCTACAGGTTCTACATAAGAACCATTTACGAAGATAACAATAAAGGCATTAATAAACCAAGTTAACTAATAAAAATAAGGTCATTTATTCATAAAGCGTTGTAATAAAACAACATAAAGTGCTGATTGATGTCAAAACTAATAATCTTCCAAGCGTTTAAGATGTTTCTATGAGCCAGTTTGCAAAATCATCCCAAGACCCCATTGATGGTTTCATCATCGAATTTGATCGCGCTTTGCGTTCAATTGTTGGTGCCACTCCCATGAGACGATCTGTTCCAGAGTCATCAACGAGTGATCAATGTGAGTTAACACTTGAAGAAAAAAAACACGCCGCAGGTTTGATGCGCGTGAATCATGTGGGAGAAGTTTGTGCGCAAGCTTTGTATCAATCGCAAAAGTTACATGCAAAAAGTGATGATTTAAAAAATAAATTAGAGCATGCAGCGATTGAGGAAGAAGACCACCTGGCTTGGTGCGAGAGGCGATTAGAGGAATTGGATTCGCATCCAAGTTTGCTCAATCCTGTTTGGTATGCAGGATCATTTGTGCTTGGTTCAATCGCCGGTTTGGCTGGAGACAAAATCAGTTTAGGTTTTGTCGCTGAAACAGAAAAACAAGTCGAGCATCATTTGGATGGTCACTTAAAAGAATTACCAAGCAATGATCATCGCTCTCGTGCCATCGTTGCTCAAATGCGCGCCGATGAAATTGCACATGGACAAATGGCGATTCAGGAGGGTGGTGTTGAGTTGCCAACAGTGATTCAAAAGGCCATGAAAACAATGGCCAAAGTAATGACAGAAACTGCTTATCGTATCTAACCCTAAGCTAACTTCTTAAGAGTATTTTCCAGCCCTATGTTTTTATTGAATTTTTACTCTTAAAATAGTATCAACATGCGCGTCTAAGTGCTTGTTCTAAATAAAGAAATTACAAAAAAAGTACCCAAAACACTTGACCATGAATTACGCATCCTCTAAAGTGGGGAAAAGTGTGAAAAAGTGGGGAAATATTCGTGTTTCAAGGTGCTTCTGCATTAACTCTCGATGCCAAGGGTCGCATGTCGATTCCTGCAAGGCATCGTGATGCCTTGCAATTACAAGGCGAAGGCAGAGTCACGCTCACAAAACACCCCGACGGCTGCTTGTTACTTTTCCCACGTTCTGAGTGGGAAGCATTCAGAGGCCGCATCGCACAATTGCCAATGGACGCACATTGGTGGCGCCGAATCTTTTTAGGTAATGCTTCAGACATAGAGATGGATGGATCTGGTCGAATTTTGGTGACGCCAGAATTAAGAGCTGCCGCAAGTATTGAGCGCGATGTGATGCTATTAGGAATGGGCAGTCACTTTGAATTATGGGATGCCGCAACATATGCACAAAAAGAGCAAGTTGCAATTGCACAAGGCATGCCAGATGCTCTCAAACAATTCACCTTCTGATGTTGGCCGACCATGACATTTACCCATCGCCCAGTATTACTGGCCGAGGCAGTCACCTCGGTATTGGGAGAGAAGACTTCATCAGAGCAGCAAGCAATCAATTTGGTCGTGGTGGACACAGCCGAGAAATACTCAAGCATCTCAATGCTCAATCAAAGTTGATTGCATTCGACAAAGATCTTCAAGCAATTGCAGAAGCGAAAACAATTCAGGATCCACGCTTTCAAATCATTCACGAGAGCTTTGCATCAATGGCAGAGCAAGTGCCGAGCAACTCGATCGATGGAGTGCTCTTGGATCTAGGAATCAGTTCACCGCAAATCGACGATCCATCAGTTCACCGCAAATCGACGATCCGAGTCGTGGTTTTTCATTTCGAGGCGATGGTCCATTGGATATGCGGATGGACACCACTCGTGGACAGAGTGCGGCCGAATGGTTGGCAGTGGCAGAACAAAAAGACATAGCGAGGGTCATTAAAGAGTATGGGGAAGAACGGTTTGCTTTACAGATTGCAAAGGCGATTGTTGCTCGCAGAGAGCAAGGCGATTCCCTCACTAGGACCGGAGAACTCGCGTCGCTCGTGGCTGGTGTCGTCCGCACCCGCGAAGCGGGCCAAGATCCGGCCACGCGCACCTTTCAAGCTATACGGATTTATATCAACCAAGAGCTCACCGACTTGGAGGGTGGGTTGAGAGCAGCTTTTCAGTGTCTCAAGCCAGGCGGCCTATTGGCCGTCATCAGTTTCCATTCTTTGGAAGATCGAATCGTGAAGCAGTTCATGCAAGGCTTATCCAAGGTATCAGTACCAAGAGGTTTGCCTTTGACTGAAAACCAAATGCCAAAACCCTTGGCAGAATTATTAGGTCGCATCAAACCAAGTGAGCAAGAGGTTCACGAAAATCCTCGAGCACGCTCAGCTATTTTGAGAGTGATGAGAAAAATGAACAGTGTTCAACTAGGAGCAATTTCATGAATCGCTCCACCATCATTCTTTTGATTATTTTGATGTTGTGCTCATTGTCATTGGTGGCAGCTCAACAAAAAACCAGATCACTGTATGTGGCTCTTGAAAGAGCTCAAACTGAAGAGCGACGTTTGAATCAAGAATGGCTTCGCTTGGAATACGAGCAAAGAAATTTATCAAAGTCTTCAAGAATCACAGACATTGCCCGCAAGCAATTAAGGATGCAGGCAATCAATCCTGGTCGAACACAATATGTGGTGGTTGATTAATGGCGCAGATATCTTTTTCTTCTACGCCTAATTTGGTCTTACGCCTACCTATGTGGCGTTCAAGACTCATTCTGTTTTTAATCTTCATCGGTTTTATCGCCTTGGTGGTTCGGGCAATGTGGGTGCAAGGCTTTGGTAATTCTTTTTATGAAGAAAAGGGTAATAAAGCGACTTTGCGTTCTATTGAAATGCCTGCAAGCCGCGGAAAAATTTTAGATCGTAACGGTGAGGTTTTGGCAACAAGTTTGTTGGCCAAAGCGATCATTGCATTCCCTGATGCGATTCCTGAAGATTTATCTAAAGAAAAAATTTCACAACTGGCTAAATTA
>JBJOKN010000134.1:0-3394 GCA_046046075.1 Pseudomonadota bacterium | reverse complement strand
AACGCCTTTGGGCGATAAAAATGAGACGGATGCCTTGAAGGCAGCTTTGGGTGATGCCGCGAAGAAAGTGGTTGTGAACTCAACCAAATCAATGACTGGCCACTTATTGGGTGGTGCTGGTGGCTTGGAGTCAGTATTCACAGTATTGGCCTTGCATCATCAAAAATCTCCTCCAACGATTAATATCTTCAATCAAGATCCAGAATGCGATTTAGATTACTGTGCAAACACAGCTAGAGATATGAAGATTGATGTGGCTGTTAAAAATAACTTTGGTTTTGGTGGCACAAACGGCACGATCGTGTTCCGCCGAATCTAAATCATTTGCTCAATGACCAGCTTCGCTGGCTTGTGTGTCCAAGAAAGCCTCTAGATGATTTCGGAGGCTTTTTTGTATTAAGACCGTTGAAAATAAACTGAAAATACTTATATAAAATCTAATTAATAACCATGTTCAGACAGTATTTAAAGGCTTTTCTGCAAATACTTGCTGAATGCTCTAAAGTATCAACACCATGAAAAAAATTCTCTCTGCTTTAAGCCTGTCTTTGGTAACAAGTTCTTTACTTGTTTCACCAGTCAATGCCAACAATACTGCTAGCAAAGCAGCTCCGGTGGCAAATGCAACAAGTGCGCCAGCCGCTGCAAGCGCTGTTCGCGCATATCCAGATTTTGTTGATTTGGTAGAGAGAGCTAATCCTGCCGTGGTGAATATTCGTACCACTGAAAGAGTCAATGTTCGTCAGCCTTCTGGTATTCCAGGAATGCCAGGTTTGGATGAAGATCAGGCTGAATTTTTCCGCCGCTTCTTTGGTATTCCCCTGCCAACTCCAAAGCAACCAGGCCCTAACAACCGCAGACCTCAGCAAGAGGAGCAAAACCGTGGTGTTGGTTCAGGTTTCATCATTGAGAGCAATGGTTTCATCTTGACGAATGCACACGTGGTTGAAGGTGCAACTACGATCTATGTCACATTGACTGATAAGCGTGAATTCAAAGCCAAATTGATTGGCGCTGATAAGCGCACGGATGTGGCGCTGGTAAAAATTGAAGCAACTGGTTTGCCGCGTTTGACCATCGGTGATTCTTCAAAGGTGCGCGTTGGTGAATGGGTGCTTGCGATTGGTTCACCTTTTGGTTTGGAAAATACAGTGACAGCAGGTATCGTTTCTGCAAAGAGTCGTGACACAGGGGATTACTTGCCGTTCATTCAAACTGATGTGGCAGTGAATCCTGGTAACTCCGGTGGCCCGCTATTGAATACTCGCGGTGAAGTGGTCGGTATCAACTCACAAATCTTTTCCCGTTCTGGTGGTTACATGGGCATCTCTTTTGCGATCCCAATGGATGAAGCGATGCGTGTTTCCAATCAATTAAAGGCCAGCGGAAAAGTTAGTCGTGGTCGTATTGGCGTGGCAATTGCGGAAGTCAGTAAAGAGGTTGCAGAAAGTTTAGGCTTGCCTAGAGCACGTGGTGCATTGATTCGTAGTATCGAAGTGGGTGCGCCAGCTGATAAAGCAGACCTTGAGCCAGGTGATGTTATTTTGAGTTTTGGTGATAAGCCAATTGAAAAATCATCTGACTTACCAAGAATCGTTGGAGATACAAAACCAGGCACGACTTCAACAATCACGGTATGGCGCAAAGGTGCTCAAAAAGAATTCAGCATCACTGTGGCCGATTTGGAGCCAACTCCTAAAGCTGCTGCTAAAAAAGCTGAGCCTGAGCCAAATAACTCTACTAAAAATGTTTTTGGTGTAGCTGTGACGGATGTTTCAGATGCCAAGAAAAAAGAGTTATCAATCAAAACAGGTGTTGAGATCACAGCTTTGGCTGAAGAGGGTGCTCTTGCAAAAGCTGGCGCAAGAATCGGTGATGTGATTGTTCGTTTGGGCGATGTTGACATCATTGCTGCCAAGCAATTTGATGTGGCCATGAAAGCGGTGGCAAAAAACAATCGATCAGTGGCGGTATTTATTCGCAGAGGCGAAAGTACTCTGGTGATTCCAGTCAAGCCTGTCGTCACTAAGTGATTGTTCTAGCCGGGTTTTTGGGGAATAACCCCATTCCCGGCTTTTGTTTTTTAGAAATCGGGCTTACCCCGTCGTTCCGTCTACAATAGAGGCTAGAGGCGTCTTATTGCAGTGCAATATGGTGTTGCATTGCGGCAAGCCGTTTTAAGGAATCCATGGATCATATACGTAACTTTTCTATCATTGCCCATATCGACCACGGAAAGTCGACCCTAGCAGACCGAATTATTCAGCTATGTGGTGGTCTTTCAGATCGCGAAATGGAAGCTCAAGTCCTTGATTCTATGGACATTGAGAAAGAGCGAGGCATCACAATCAAGGCCCAAACGGCGGCTTTGAACTACAAAGCCCGCGATGGCAAGATTTATAACCTCAACTTGATTGATACCCCAGGACACGTCGACTTCTCTTATGAGGTCAGCCGCTCATTGTCTGCTTGTGAGGGTGCTCTACTGGTAGTAGACGCCAGTCAAGGAGTTGAGGCTCAAACAGTGGCCAACTGTTACACAGCCATTGAGTTGGGTGTGGAGGTTGTGCCTGTTTTAAACAAGATTGATTTACCTCAGGCAGATCCTGATCGCGCTAAGCAAGAAATCGAAGATGTCATCGGTATTGATGCGACAGACGCAGTGTCTTGTTCAGCAAAAACCGGTTTGGGCGTTCAAGATGTTCTTGAAGATTTGATTAAAAAAGTACCGCCACCAAAAGGTGACCCAAGTGCGCCTTTGCAAGCATTGATTGTTGATTCATGGTTTGATAACTATGTGGGTGTGGTGATGTTGGTGCGCGTGATCAACGGCACACTCAAACCAAAAGATAAAGTTTTATTGATGGCGTCAGGTACTCAACATTTGGTTGAGCACGTTGGGGTCTTCACGCCGAAGTCAGTGGATCGTTCAGAACTATCAGCTGGTCAAGTAGGCTTCATCATTGCTGGCATTAAAGAGCTCAAGGCTGCTAAAGTGGGTGACACTGTTACTCATGCACCAGGTCAACAAAATAGAACGCCAGCATCTGCACCATTGCCAGGCTTTAAGGAAGTCCAGCCTCAGGTGTTTGCAGGCTTGTATCCAGTTGAATCAAACCAATACGACGCCTTGCGTGAATCGCTTGAGAAATTAAAGTTAAACGATGCGGCATTGATGTATGAGCCGGAAGTTTCTCAAGCGCTTGGTTTTGGATTCCGCTGCGGCTTCTTGGGTTTATTGCACATGGAGATTGTGCAAGAGCGTTTAGAGCGTGAGTTCAATATGGAACTCATCACCACTGCTCCAACAGTGGTTTATGAAGTTGAGCTCAAAGATGGTTCAAAGATTGTTGTTGATAATCCATCAAAAATGCCAGATCCAAGTCGTATTGAA
>JBJOKN010000133.1:0-6023 GCA_046046075.1 Pseudomonadota bacterium | reverse complement strand
TCGAGAAGCATTCTAAAATGAAGCCATGAGCACATTACTTGAACAATTAAAACAATACACGACCGTGGTTGCCGATACAGGTGACTTTGAGCGCATGCAGGCTTTTTTACCGCAAGACGCTACGACCAACCCATCTCTGATCCTAAAAGCTGCGCAATTGCCCAGCTATCAATCATTGATCGCGAATGTCAAAGCTAAAAATATGGGTAAACCTGTTGATCAAGTGATTGATGCGCTGCTTGTGGCTTTTGGTATTGAGATTTTAAAAATTGTTCCAGGTCGAGTTTCCACCGAAGTAGATGCTCGTTTATCGTTTGATACAGCAGGCACGATCAAAAAAGCCCGAGAAATCATTGCCGCATATGAGTCCAACGGTATCTCTAAAAAACGAGTACTGATCAAAATAGCGAGCACTTGGGAAGGCATTCAAGCGGCTAAAACTCTTCAAGCCGAGGGCATCTCCTGCAATATGACGCTCTTGTTCAGCTTGATTCAGGCAGTTGCTTGTGCCGATGCAAAAGCACAATTGATTTCACCATTTGTTGGGCGCATCACAGATTGGCATAAAAAGTCTTTAGGTGCGCAGTGGCAAGATGAGGTTCATGGTGGCGCCAATGATCCTGGAGTTGTTTCTGTAAAAGGCATCTATAACTACTACAAGAACTTCGATATTCCAACCGAGGTCATGGGGGCGAGCTTTAGAAATATTGGTCAAATCACCCACTTAGCGGGTTGTGATTTATTGACCATCAGCCCAGAGCTACTCGCAGAATTACAAGCTAACACTGCAACTTTGACTCCAGCATTAACGGTTCAGGGGGCTAAAGATGCTGGAAAAGCTCTTCAATTGAATGTCATCAAGGCTGATGAAGCATCCTTCCGCTATCAATTGAATCAAGACGTCATGGCCACAGAAAAACTTTCTGAGGGCATCCGTTTGTTCTGTGCTGATATTGAAAAGCTAGAGAAAGTGCTGACCTAGAAGGTGACCCTTTGAGGGTCACCCTGCTTTAGCAATCCTCTGTCTTCTGGCCTCATACAAAGCAACACCGCTGGCAACAGAGACGTTCAAGCTTTCCACGCCACCCATCATTGGTATTTTGACAAGCTCATCACAAGTTTCTCTTGTCAGTCTTCGCATGCCTTCGCCTTCGGCACCCATCACCAGGGCTACTGGGCCTGTGAAGTCCATGTCGTACAGTGTTTTTTCAGTCTGATCATCTGTTCCGATAAGCCAAACACCAGCTTCTTGAAGCTCGCGCATGGTTCTGGCTAAATTGGTCACAGCAATCAAAGGCATGGTTTCAGCTGCACCACTCGCCACTTTGCTCACCGTGGCGTTCAAGTGTGCAGAGCGATCTTTCGGCACAATCACCGCATCAACACCTGCGCCATCGGCAACTCGAAGACATGCCCCAAGATTATGAGGATCGGTCACACCATCCAAAATTAACAAAAGTGCTGGGCCACTTAAGGCATCCAATAGTTCATCCAAGGTTTGAACCTTAGAGATGGTGTCCGCAAAGGCCACCACTCCCTGGTGACGATCATTACCAGCCAAAGTTCTCAATCGTTCCGTGTCTGCTTGATGTAGACGTCTACCTAAAATAGGTTCTGCCGATTTAATGAAATCTTGCATTCTGCGATCGCGTCTTGCTGGATCGATATAGACCGTTCTCAATGATTCAGGATCTTGACGCAATCTTGCAATGACGGCATGGAAACCTAAAATCATTTGCTTACCATCACCACCTTGTTGTTTTGGCGATTGGTCTTTTTTTGAATCTCTATCAGACATTAACGACGACCTTTACGAATACTTAACTCATGCCCTTTTGATTTGGCATTGCTTGCTTTTTTAGGTTTTTTACCAGCCTTGGCCGCAGCGGTTTTCTTTTTAGCTGCGCCTGCTGACTTAGCGGGTGGTGATGATAAACCACCAGAAGAATCTCCTGCAGCACCACGAGACCCTCTCACACCTGCTTGAGTAGCACTTGAGTTCGGATTAGCTCTTGAACTTGAGTGAGATCTTGATGAAGATTTCTTAGCGCCAGGATGTCGATTTGATTTACTGCCTCGACCTTGATCAACTTGTGAAAAACGGTCACTGGCGCCAATGCCAGCAACACCATTTCTATCACCATTTGGTTTAACCAAGCTGAATTCGATTCTGCGTGCATCCAAATCAACTCGACTGACCAAAACATGCACTCGATCAGTTAGTCTGTAACGAATACCTGTGCGTTCACCACGCAACTCTTGTCTGGCTTCATCGTATTGATAGTAATCACCACCAAGTTCACTGATGTGAATCATGCCTTCAACAAAAAGGCTTTCCAGTTGAACAAATAAACCAAAGGTTGCAACACCAGTGATCGTGCCAGCGTATTCCTGACCAAGATGATCGCGCATGTAGTAACACTTCAACCAAGCCTCAACATCTCTTGAAGCTTCATCAGCACGACGCTCGTTAGAGGAACAATGAACCCCCAATTGCGCCCAAGCTGCCATGGCCGTTGATGCCTCTTGCTTGGCTTTGGATCCCCGGGCTGTTTTTGCCGCAGGTTTTGATTTGCCTTCTTCGTGAGACTTCTTGGCATTCGCAGCATTCACGCGGGCATTCGCAGCATTCACGCGACCAGGACCACTCTTGGGCATGGCCAAGTTCAACACCACGTCGGACGGTATGCTTGGTGAATACGTCTTCTTCGCCAAGATGGCCTTGATAGCACGATGAACCAACAAGTCTGGATAACGACGAATTGGGCTTGTGAAATGAGCGTAAGCGGGATACGCCAAACCAAAGTGACCATAGTTATCAGGTTGATACACAGCTTGTTGCATAGACCTCAAGACCACTGACTGGAGCATGCTCGCATCAGGTCTCGGTTTGATCTCTTCAATCAACTTAGCAAAATCTTTGGGTCTTGGCTTATCAGAGCCACCCAAATTTAATCCGGCCGTTCTCAATACCTGCTTGAGCGTCAATAACTTTTCAACTGAAGGCTCAGCATGAACTCGGAATAAAGATGCGTGGCCATTTTTATCCAAGAAATCAGCCGCGCAAACGTTGGCCGCGAGCATACATTCTTCAATCACACGATGAGCCTCATTGCGCACTCTTGGTTCTATACGCTCAATCTTGCCCAAAGCATTGCTGATGATTTGAGTTTCAGTTGTCTCAAAATCAATCGCGCCACGTTTATCGCGAGCAGCGCGTAAAACTTTGTAAAGGCTGTATAGACGATCCAGGTTCTTCTTTAGGTGTTTGAATCGAGCAGCCTCCGGGCCATTGGAGTTACTTAGAATTTCCCAAACGGTGTTGTAAGTGAAGCGCTGTGCTGAATGCATCACCGCTGGATAGAATTGATAAGCCTGCACCTCACCATGCACATCAATCACCGCATCACAAACCATGCACAAGCGGTCAACCTCAGGCTTTAGCGAGCACAGACCATTCGATATTTTCTCCGGCAACATGGGTATCACTCTGCGCGGGAAGTAAACAGATGTTGCGCGGCTGATGGCATCGGTGTCGAGTGGGTGACCAGGTTTGACATAGTGGGAGACGTCAGCAATAGCAACGATCAAACGCCAAGCTTTTTCTTTACCCCAAGTCACTGGTTCACAGTAAACGGCGTCGTCAAAGTCTCGGGCATCTTCCCCGTCAATGGTCACCAGAGGAATATCGCGCAAATCAATACGCCCCTCTAGGTCTTCATCTCTGATCTCATCAGGCAATGCTTCAGCTTCCTTGCTAGCAGCAGGAGAAAATAAATGTGGCACGCCATACTTACGCACGGCGATTTCGATTTCCATGCCTGGGTCATCAATCTCACCCAGAACCTCAACCACTCGACCAACTGCTTGGCGATAACTATCTGGGTAATCAATGATTTCAACAGAAACTACTTGGCCTAATTTAGCGTTACCCTGCCCTTTGGGTGGAATCAGAATATCGTGGCCGATTCTTTTGTCTTCAGGAGCACAAATTAAAACTCCGTTTTCATTCAATAAACGACCAATCACAAATTGATTGGCATGCATGAGCACCTCGCTGATTTGACCCTCAGGGCGACCACGTCGATCTACCCCAGAAACTCTGACAATCACTTTATCGTGATGCATCACACGCGACATCTCGCGCTCATTTAAAAAGATATCTTCACCGCCATCGTCAGGAATGACAAATCCAAATCCGTCTCGGTGACCTTGCACCGTGCCTTGCTTTTCTGGGAGATTTTTTGCTTTTGACTCGGATAGAGCCAATGTGCCTTTAGTACTTTTTTTAGTCATATCCCATTGTCTTATAAGAATGTGTCAATTCATAATAATTTATCAAAACTACCGGATAAATTGCTTGATCAGGAAAGAAAAACGGCGCCTAAGCGCCGTTTTATCTGAATGTATCAATGATCAAGCTTCAAATGGGTGTTGCAGCAAGATGGTTTCATTGCGGTCTGGACCTGTTGAAACCATGGCAATAGGAACGCAAGCCACTTCTTCAACCCTACGGAGGTAGGTTTGAGCTGCTTTTGGTAACTCATCCCACTTCTGAATACCCACGGTGGTCTCAGACCAACCCGGGAAAGTCTCATAAATCGGCTCACATCTAGCAACTGCATCAGAGCCACGTGGCAAGACATCCAAAGTCTTACCGTCTAGCTTATAACCAACGCAAAGACGCAATTCTTTTAGACCATCTAAAACGTCCAGTTTGGTCATGCAAAGGCCTGTCACGCCACTGATCTGAATCGAGCGCTTCAATGCTGCCGCATCCAACCAACCAGTCCTGCGTGGACGACCCGTCACAGAGCCAAACTCTTTACCAATCTCAGCCAAACGAAGACCAATCGGGTCTTGAGCTTTTGGATTAGCATGATCGTACAACTCGCTTGGGAAAGGGCCTGAACCCACGCGTGTGCAATAAGCTTTGGTGATGCCAAGCACATAATGAAGACTGCCTGGACCAACACCAGAACCTGCAGCAGCATTACCTGCCACACAGTTAGAAGACGTTACAAATGGATAAGTACCATGGTCGATATCCAACAATGCGCCCTGCGCACCTTCGAATAACAAGTTTTTACCGGCTTTTTGGACCGCATCCAAATCGCTTGAAACATCCGCAACCAATGGACGTAACTGTTCGGCATAGCTCAACATGCTATCTCTGACTTCAGCAAAGTCTAAAGCAGGAGCTTTGAAGTACTGGGTTAATACGAAGTTGTGATATTCGAGGTTTTCTTTGAGCTTTTCTGCAAAAGACTCTGGGAAGAAGAGGTCTTGGACTCTTAGAGCACGACGCGCTACCTTATCTTCATAAGCTGGACCAATACCACGACCCGTCGTTCCAATCTTTGCATTACCGCGCTTGGCTTCACGGGCATGATCAATGGCAACGTGGTACGGCAAAATCAAGGTAGTTGCTTCAGAAATCTTAAGGCGAGAACGTACATCAACACCAGCAGTCTCAAGCTCACCAATTTCTTTAAATAGAGCCTCTGGCGACAAAACCACACCGTTACCGATATAGCAAGTCACGCCCGGACGCATGATTCCAGATGGAATTAAACGCAAAATTGTCTTTTGACCATTGATGATCAGTGTATGGCCAGCATTGTGACCGCCTTGGAAGCGAACCACGCCTTCAGCATGATCTGTTAACCAATCAACAATCTTACCTTTACCCTCATCACCCCATTGGGTGCCAATCACAACAACGTTACGACCGGATTTACCGCTAGATTTCTGTACAGACATAGGAACCAAGAAAAAATTAATTAGAAATTGTGCAAACGAGCATTTTACGCTCTTGTCTTAACGACCCATGCACCTTTTTGATTCACTAGCTCTCGATCGCAATGAAACTCATCACCATCTTGTTCGTGACCAGGTAGTAACTGAATCACAACTTGGCCTTGTGAGCGCAATTGAGCGATCTCTTGACTCAATGTTGAGTCATTTGACCAAGGAGCTAGAATCGCAGTTTTCCTAGAGTCTTTCTTAGAAATACGAGCTAA
>JBJOKN010000132.1:0-3651 GCA_046046075.1 Pseudomonadota bacterium | reverse complement strand
GCATAATTGAATAAAAATTCTAGCCAAGCATGGCAACTAATCTTACAATCCGCGCATGAGCACACCACTAGCTGAACTTAAAGACGTTTCCCCTGCTGTCAAAGCCGAGGTTTTGGCACAGGCTTTGCCGTACATTAAGAAGTACCACGGCAAAACAATTGTTATCAAATACGGCGGAAACGCTATGACTGAAGATCGTCTGAAAGAAGGTTTTGCTCGTGACGTGATTTTGTTGAAATTGGTGGGCATGAATCCTGTGGTGGTTCACGGTGGCGGCCCTCAAATTGACGACGCTTTGAAAAAAGTTGGTAAAGCCGGCACTTTCATTCAGGGCATGCGCGTGACCGATGAAGAAACCATGGAAGTTGTGGAGTGGGTTCTTGGTGGTGAAGTGCAGCAAGACATCGTGATGTTGATCAATCATTTTGGCGGCCAGGCAGTTGGCTTGACTGGTAAAGATGGCGGCTTGATTCATGCGCGCAAGATGATGATCCCAAATAAAGAAAAGCCAGGCGAGATGTTAGACATTGGCTTTGTTGGTGAAATCGACGCTATCAACCCAGCGGTTGTAAAAGCCTTGCAAGATGATGCGTTCATTCCAGTGATCTCACCAATCGGTTTTGGCGAAGATGGCCAGGCTTACAACATCAATGCTGACTTGGTAGCAGGCAAGATGGCTGAAATTCTGAAGGCCGAGAAACTGGTCATGATGACCAATATTCCAGGCGTGATGGATAAGAGCGGTAATCTTTTGACTGATTTAACTGCTAGAGAAATTGATGGCTTGTTTGCAGACGGCACAATTTCTGGCGGTATGTTGCCAAAGATTTCTTCTGCTTTAGATGCTGCCAAGAGTGGCGTTAATTCTGTGCACATCATCGATGGCCGAATCGAACACTCTCTATTGTTGGAGATTCTGACCGAGCAAGCTTTTGGTACGATGATCCGATCTCACTGAGCTAATTGAGATTGGCATGCGCCAACCTTTATGGTTATTTGATTTAGATAACACCTTGCACGATGCATCCAGTGCAATTTTTCCCTCAATCAATGAAGCAATGACGAGCTATGTGGCTCGTCATTTACATTTAGAGCCTCAGGCAGCCAGTCAATTAAGAGACCACTATTGGCGCATGTATGGCGCCACATTGCTAGGCTTGGTCAAGCATCACTCAATTGATCCACACCATTTTTTACATGAAACCCACCTCTTCAACGAGGTCAGCGGTAAGCATTTGCAAGATTTAGCAGGCATGGTTCGTGGAGAAAAAGGGTTGCGGCAGATATTAAATCGCTTGCCTGGTGAAAAAATCTTACTCACCAATGCCCCTAAATCATATGCATTGAAGGTCTTGAAGGAGCTGGGGCTCACAAGGTGCTTTAAAGCAGTTGAGGCCATTGAAGACATGGAACTTCACCAACAGTGGCGACCCAAGCCAGATCATTTGATGATCAAAAGACTCTTAAATAAGTACCGATGCGCTCCTCAAAGAGCCATTTTGGTGGATGACACATTGGGTCATTTGCTGGAATACTCAAAATTGGGCATAAAGACTGTATGGTTTAAAAGACATGTTAGGGCTTACACTCAAAATCGAGGAAGTGTCTCTCTGGAAGTACAATCAATCCATCACTTATTTAAAAGCTGGCAAAAACTCAAATGAACTCACCATTTAATCAAATGCCCTCCTCTGACGAAGTCGAGAGTACTTCTGCGACCCCAGTCCGTAAACGTCCGCGTCCGGGCGAGCGAAGAATACAGATTTTGCAAGTATTGGCTGAAATGTTAGAGAGCCCAAAAGGTGACCGTGTGACCACCGCTGCCTTGGCTGCAAAGTTGGATGTTTCTGAGGCAGCCTTGTACCGACATTTTGCTAGCAAGGCGCAAATGTTTGAGGGGCTGATTGCCTTTATTGAGCAAACGATTTTTGGCTTGATCAATCAAATCACAGAGCGTGAAGAGGCTGGTGATCGTCAAGCTCAAGAAATTTTGATGTTGTTATTAGGTTTTGGTGAAAAGAATCCTGGAATGATTCGGGTTTTGTTGGGTGATGCTTTGTGGCTTGAAGATGAGCGTTTGCAAGAAAGAATCTTGCAGATTTTTGAACGTATTGAGTCTTCATTAAAACAATCTTTGCGCATTGCTCAAACCCAGGGCCGCTTGACTCAGTCTGCAGACGGTCAAGAAGTTAGTGCCAGAGCAGCCATGATGATGAGCTATGTGGTTGGTCGTTGGCATCGTTATGCAAGAAGTGGCTTCAAAAAGTCGCCGACTGAATTTAACGAATTACCTATGAGAGTTTTATTCTCAGCATGAGTCTAGGGCTTGTAACGCCTCAAGTACTTAACTTTGCAACACCACTGAAGTTGCAAAGCGGGGCAAGTATTGCTGATTACAACTTGGTGGTTGAAACATACGGGCAATTAAATGCCCAAAAAAGTAATGCAATTCTGATTTGCCATGCTTTGAATGCTTCCCATCATGTTGCTGGCGTCAGTCCAAGTGATCCTAATGATGTGGGTTGGTGGGACAACATGGTTGGTCCTGGCAAACCTGTAGACACCAATCAATTTTTTGTGATCGGTGTTAATAATCTTGGTTCATGCTTTGGCTCTACGGGGCCTATGAGTGTGAACCCTGCCACTGGCAAGCCTTATGGCGCGTCCTTTCCGGTGGTGACGGTTGAAGATTGGGTGAATGCCCAGGCACGTGTTGCTGATCATTTTCAAATTGAGAAATTTGCTGCAGTGATGGGCGGCAGCTTGGGTGGTATGCAGGCGATGGCTTGGAGCATGATGTATCCCAACCGTTTAGGCCACTGCATCGTGATTGCTTCAACTCCTAAGTTGTCAGCACAAAACATCGCCTTTAATGAAGTGGCTCGCAGTGCTATTTTGAGTGATCCAGATTTTCATGGGGGGGATTACTACGCCCATGATGTCAAGCCACGCCGTGGCTTGAGGGTCGCACGCATGATTGGTCACATCACTTATTTGTCAGACGATGACATGGCTGAAAAATTTGGCCGCGAGCTAAGACGCGCTGATGGTGATTCTGACGAATACAACTTTAACTTTGATGTTGAATTTGAAGTTGAAAGTTATTTAAGGTATCAAGGTGAAAAGTTCGCAGATTACTTTGATGCCAATACATATTTGTTAATCACCCGTGCATTGGATTATTTCGATCCTGCTAAACCATTTGCAAACAATCTCAGCGCAGCTATGAAAAATATTGCTAACAAGTTAGATGTCACTTATGGTGAGATTGATGCCCCTCATGGTCATGATGCATTCTTATTAGAAGACCCTAGGTATCACAACTTGGTGAGAGCCTACTTTGAACAAATCGCTCAGGAGCTTCAATCATGATGCGTTCAGATTTTGCTGCGATTGCAGAGTGGGTGACCCCTGGCTCACAGGTATTGGACGTTGGCTGTGGTGACGGCAGCCTCTTGCACCATTTAAAGGTAGCCAAACAAGCCCATGTCTACGGCGTCGAGTTGGCTGATGACAAAGTTTTAGCTTGTGCGCAAAAAGGTTTGAATGTTGTACAGCAGGATCTTGAAGGGGGTCTGGCTTTATTTGAAGACCAGAGCTTTGACAAGGTGATCCTCTCTCAAACATTGCAAACGATTCATCAAACCGCAA
>JBJOKN010000131.1:0-5654 GCA_046046075.1 Pseudomonadota bacterium | reverse complement strand
GATCTTCACACCATGGGACCATCGATTGCTTGGGGTGGTATGTTGGTATTTTTGAGTGCCATCTCTTACGCCATCTATTTGATTTTTGCTGGTGAGATCGTAGGGCGGGTGGGCAGTATTCGTTTAGTTGCTTATGCCAGTGCTTCATCGACATTTTTTAGCACCGCTCAAGCCTTGATCTTGAACCCCACTCATTTATGGACACAAGTGCCTGAGGTCTATCAATTGAGTCTCTTCAACGCATTGTTTTGTACCTTCATGCCCATGCTCTTGGTGATGATCGCAGTAAATCGAATTGGATCGAGTTTGACTGCTCAAGCTGGTATGTTGGGACCAATTGCAACAATATTTCTCGGTTGGTATTTCTTAGGTGAAAAAATCACTGTCATTCAAGTGATAGGAATGTTAGTGGTGCTGTGCGGTGTGGCAATTCTTGCAACTATGCAAACTGAAAAAAATAAGCCCCGACCTGAGTTGGTCGAGGCTGAATAAAAATATTAAGAATTCAGTTAAAAAATATTCAATTAAATTGGAACATTTGGGTTCAAGCTATAAATACCTGTGATGCTTGCTTGAGCAACCACGTGTGGTTTGATAGCGGCCAATGCTTCTGCGCCTGTGAATGCACCATTCAAAGTAAGACTGGCGGTATTCAGTGCGTATATCGTGAATACATAGTGGTGCTTGATAGCATCGTTCCATGGAGGGCAAGGACCATCGTAACCAAAGTAAAGACCTTCCATTGATGTATCACCTTTGAACCACGCGGTGTAGTCATTGATACCAGGAGTTCCTACTGGACTTTGTGTTGCTGATTTGCCTTTGGCTGTGATGCCGTTGCTATGACTGCCAGCAGCAATGCTTTGAACTGAGCTTGGAATATTGACTAAAACCCAATGATAAAAATCAACGCGCGGCAAACTGGCGGGAACTACTTTGCCTTCTTGGTTCACGTCATCACCTTTGCTTGGAACGTCAGGGTCATGACAAATCAAAGCAAATGATTGAGTCTCTTTAGGAAAATCTGACCAAGCCAAGTGAGGATTTTGATTGCTTGATAAGGTGATATGTGTGTTGGGGTCTTTGATTGCAAAAGCATACTGACCCGGAATAACTGACTGATCTTGAAAACTTGAACTGGTGATTTTCATAAATGTCTCCAATCAATAACAATAATTTAGATTTTCATCTTACTGGCTTTTTTTGCACCCACAATACCGATCAAAGCTTGTTTGATGCCATCCACTTCTTCTTCGCTCATGGTACCCATGATTTTGCCTAAATATTGAATATGGCGTCTGATGCCACCATGACTTCTCACATTAGGGGTTTCTTTGAGAGCCTCTAATAGACGTTCTGGGATAGGCATTTGTTTCCACTTATCAGGCATCTGACTGATTTCCTCAGCAAGATACTGCCTGGCCTCTAAACGACGCTTTATTTCAGATTTACTCGGCTTTTCGGGTGCCGAATACTCTTCGGGGGTGTTTGATTGCTTCATAATGTCATTTTCGCAGACTCCTGCGAAATTGCACAGAAATAGAACATTCATGGCCATTAAATCCACCATCTTCAAAGTCACTCTCTCAGTCGCTGATATTGACCATGCCTATTACGCTGACCACAGCCTAACCTTGGCAAGACATCCCAGCGAAACTGATGAGCGCATGATGATGCGTTTATTGGCTTTATCTTTTAATGCCCATCTACTAAATGACCTTTGCCAAGGCGATGGTCAGTTGGTTTTTGGGGCAGGATTGTCAGATCCTGATGAGCCCGATGTGTGGCTAAAGGATTTCACGGGGCAGACCCGTTTATGGGTCGAAGTTGGTCAGCCCGAAGAAAAGCCCTTGAGCCGCGCTTGCTCAAAATCAGACAAGGTCGTGGTCTATGCCTACCATCATGCTGCTGAAGTTTGGTGGAAGGGTATTCAGAACAAACTCACGCGCATGGACAAGTTATCGGTTTACCGTGTGCCCTCAGATATCTCTCAAGAGTTGGCCCGTTGGGCTGAGCGCAGCATGCAAATACAGGCCACTATCCAGGACGGTCATTTGATGTTGAGCAGCCATCAAGGCACCATCGAAGTCACCTGCGAGCGCTGGAAATAGACCTAGATAGCCCAAGAGCAGACTTAAAGCAGGCCTCAAAAATCCATCAGAAGTGCTTGGAATAAGCGATTTATCAGAGCTATACTTCAATCATCATGAAAAAAAAAGTACCTTGGCGGATGTGGAAGCTCTTTGCAAAGACACAGCGAAACGTTTGGGTTTTGACGTTGAGTTTTTACAGAGCAATCATGAAGGTCCATTGATCGATAAGATTCAAGAGGCTGGATTGGCTCACCGAGCTGGCACAGTTCAGGGCATTGTGTTTAATCCTGGTGCTTACACTCACACTTCAGTTGCTTTGCACGATGCGATTGCGGCCATGAGTGGTTTACCTGTGATTGAGGTGCACATCTCGAATGTGCATGCGCGCGAAGCCTTTAGACATCATTCTTACATCTCACCAGTAGCTGCTGGCATTGTGGTTGGCTTTGGTATTCAGGGCTATGTATTAGCCATGGAAGGCTTGGCCCAAAAAAATTGATCTTTGATCTCTCAGGTCAATAATGAGGTGGTATTTCGTCCCGTGGATTATTGCCATCTGAAGGCATATTGCTCGCCATCTGCAATTTCAGCGCTTGTATTTCTTTCACTAATAATTCAATGCGCTGCTGTTGCTTGAACACAGTTTGATTCAGCTCTTCAAGCATGTCTTCAGAAAAGCTCAGTTTGATTTCTAGATTGGTGATGCGTTCGTCTTGATTCATGATGACCTTCTTCTAATAGGGTGAGCATACCCAAGAGCAGCAAAATGAGCAATCTGTCAGATCAGACATGCTAGCATCGCCATCTTTAGTCATTCTGCCTATGGTAGTTGTTCAATGAGTCCACTAACGCCCCGCGTTATCTTTTATTTGGTATTGCCCACGATCCTATGGGCAGGTAATGCCATCGTCGGACGTTTAGCGGTTGGCGAGATTTCTCCCATCATGCTCAATACCTTACGTTGGCTTTTGGCTGGATTGATCTTATTACCCATTGCTTGGAAACTCTTTCAATCTGACAGTCCTATTTGGCAAAACAAGATTCGTTTTCTCTGGCTCGGTTTATTGGGCGTTGGTTCATACAACGCACTTTTATACCTGTCTTTAGAAACATCAACACCCATCAATGTGACTTTGATTGGTGGCAGCATGCCCATGTGGATGATCATCATCGGTGCAATGTTCTATCAACAAGCCGCCCAGTTCAAACAAATGGTGGGCGCCGTGATTTCATTGTTGGGCGTGGTGATTGTTCTGACCCGTGGTGATTTATCAACGATTCTTGATATCCAACTCGTCATTGGTGACTTATATATTCTGTTGGCCACCATCTTGTGGGGCTTTTACAGTTGGATGTTGAGTCGTCCAGGTAAGAGTACTGAACGCCAGTGGCCTTGGGCTGAGTTCTTGTTGGCGCAAGTGCTGTTTGGCGTGTTTTGGTCAACTGCTTTTTTGGGTATTGAGTGGGCGGCTGATGCAGTGGTGTTTGAGTTCACGAGCTCTACCATTGCTTTACTGATTTTCGTTGCGATTGCTCCATCATTGATCGCTTATCGCTGTTGGGGTTTGGGGGTAACAGCTGCAGGCCCTGCAATGGCGGCTTTTTTTGCCAACCTGATTCCTCTATTCACTGCTTTGATGTCAGCCGCTTTACTCGGTGAGCCACCTGAGTTATTTCATGGCTTGGCATTCATGTTGATTGTTGCGGGTATTGTGATTTCTTCTTTGAAGAAATCAACTGATTAATTCAAAGCGACCATCTTCCATTTCTGCTTGAGGTCTGACCCAGTAGTCATGAGTCTGCATTGATTCATAAACGTAGGCCATCTCTAAAGTCGCTTCAATCTTGGCTAAACCAATCACCAAATAAAATCCGCCCGTTTTCTTGTGGCGCAATTGACTACCGATAGGGAATAAGCTGGGATGTGTTTTTCTCATCATTGCGTAACTCTTTTATTTTTCCAAAGTGAGAATTGAGTATAGAAAATAAACAGCAATCCCCAAATAACAATTGATCCGTAAGCTGCTGTCCAACCGCTATAGCCAAAATGGCGACTGATATCCAAGCTTGCTCCGAATAGAGCTGGACCAACTAAACCAGCACCAAAGCCCATCAAGGAATGCAAGCCCATGGCTGTTCCTTTGATTTCTTGTGGAACACTGATCACCAAGCCAGCAGTTAAGGTGGCGGAATCAGCCATCACAAACATCGAATGAATAAAAGCCAGGGCAACGATGACAGTCCAATGAGATTCAACCGATAAGCCCAATGTGATACCACTGATCGCACTGCCAATCATGACCCAATACACCCAACGATGTCGTCCGACCTTCAAGGCCATCTCATTACCGAGGATTGATGCTGGGATGCTGATGATGTTCAAGAAAGCCACAATCAGGGTCGCGCTGATCAAAAATGGCTGATCAGGTGCGGCAATCGATGCGCAGTATGTGAAGAATGCTACTAACCAAGCGCGTGTTGCAAACAGCTCCAGCGTGTGTGCGCTGTAACCTAACATATAGCCAACAGCCTCTTTCATGGCCAATACTTTTTTCCAGCGAGCCACAGGAAAAGCATCACTCAAATTCATTTGAATCTCAAAAATTCCTTTTTCACCAGGCAGTGCTTTTGTGCCAAGCCAAGCGAAGATACCTGCACAGATTGGGCCGATCGCAATCAATATGAACGCTAACGACCAAGAGAACTCTCGAATCAAAACTCCAGAGAAGTAATAAGAGGCTCCGGTGCCAAGACCAAAAAAAGCCGTGTAAAAAGAAATGTGTCGGGTGATTTCACCAGTGGTCACACGATCAGAAATAATTTTTAAGCCAGGCATATACATGGCCGATACACCCGCACCATGAATCATCAAAAAGAACAGGGCTGAATAAAACCCATTAGCTAAAAATCCCACACCCAGCAAACCCAATCCAGCGGTGAGACCTCCTGCCAAATAAACCTGACGGGTATCGATGCGATCGGTCAGAGTCGTGGCAATTGGTACGACCAGCACATAGCCAAGGAAGAAACTGCTGGCCAAGAACCCGGACTCAAAATTGCTCAAACTCCATTCGGCCTGAATGATGGTCAGGGCAGATGGGTAGCAAGCAAACCCCAGAAGGGACAGTGCTTGAGTTAAGAGCATTAAGTAGGTGGTCAAAATAGGGCTTTTTATAGTTGTTGTGATCGAAATGATTTTATCCCTAGATGGCTATTCATGGATAATTGGACATCTTTTATTTGAATCCTGTCCATGCCTGAACTTCGCTCCCAAGCCCTGCAATTGCTCAGCCTTTGCGACCCTGCGGAAAAGGGCGCAGCTGTGATTGCTTTGCGTGAGCAATATCTGCAAGGGGCAATCACCATCGATGCGAATCAATCTTTGACTGAAGCAGGCTTTGATATTCCAGGTAGACCCGCAGCACCTCTTTTAGTGAATCCCGGCTTGGTCAAGCGCCGTTCCATGGCAACAGAAGAAGGTCGTTCTGTATTGATTCATGCTTTGGCTCATATTGAGTTCAATGCCATCAATTTGGCTTTGGATGCTGTGTGGCGCTTTCC
>JBJOKN010000130.1:0-3440 GCA_046046075.1 Pseudomonadota bacterium | reverse complement strand
AGATGATTTGATTCAAGCAGAAAAATTGATTGCGAAGCACTTTCAAGCGCAAGCAAATTCAGTGGTACAGATTCAAAAGAATATCGGCGAGCTTCGTGCAGAAGTGTCTAAATTAATTCCAGTTAATAAAGGTCAGTGATGATGCGCGGCGCATTGTGGTTGGCTTTCTTATTTGCAGCGGCAGTCTTGTTGGCTTTGTTTGCCAGTGGTAATGCTGGTCACATCACCATTTACTTTCCACCATATCGTTTAGATACCAGCCTCAATCTTTTTATTGTGGTGGTTTTAGGTGTATTGATTGTTGGTTTATTAGCTTGGCGTACTTTTGCAGCAGTATTGGATTTGCCCAAGCAAGCTGCTATGTATCGCCGCAAGCAGCGTGAAGCCCGAGCGATTGTTTTGTTGTCTGAGGCTGTTGAAGATATCTTTGCTGGACGATTTTCAAAAGCCTTAAAGGCGGCAGAGGCAGCGAGTGTTAATCAAGCCCTATCTGAGACGGCTGCTTTACTGGCAGCTAGAGCCGCGCACCGTTTAAATCGATATGACTTGAGAGATCAATGGTTATCAAAAATACAGTCTGCCAATAAACAGCAAGCTCGTTTGGTGGCTATGGCCGATATGCAAATGGATTCTAATGATCCGGCGGGAGCACTGGAAACCATTGAAAAATTACAAAAGGGTGGTGCTAGACAATTGTTTGTTCAGCGCATCGCCCTCAAAGCCAATCAGCAACTCAAGCGTTGGGAAGAGGTTCTGAGGTTGAGTCACAGCTTGAGTAAGCGTGAAGCTATTCATCCAGTATTGGCTCAGAAAACAGTACAAGAAGCTGTGGCTAAATTAGTTCAAGAAAAGTCTACAGATCATCAAGCACTTTTAGCAATTTGGAAGAACTTACCAAAGGCTGATCGAAAAGCTTCTAGGGTTGCTTTGGTGATGGCTAAGGGCTTGTTGGCTGTTGGCCAACAAGAAATTGCTCGTGGCTTCATTGAAGAGTCCTTGGATGAACAGTGGGATGAGTCTTTAATTGCTCTTTATCCAGATTGTTTGCCTGCTGGTTCGACTACTTTGACCTTGGTGCAGAAGATAGAGGCTTGGATGATGAAGTACCCCAGTGAACCAGCTCTCTCATTGGCCTTGGCCAAGGTATGTTTGGCTCAAAAGTTGTGGGGTAAAGCCAAATCAAGTTTGCAAGGTGTGATCAAAGATCCAAAAACAAAACCATTGATAAAAGCCAGTGCGCACATGAATATGGCAAAGCTTCATGAGGCTTTGGAAGAACCTCTTGAGGCAGCAGCTCACTACCAGTTGGCTGCACATATCTATGCGGTTAACTGAGGTATCTAACTAAGGCGTCTAATTAAGGATCTAGCTAACTTTTTATCTAAGCCAGCGCAATAATCGTTCGGTGGTTTTATTGTATGGGGGATGGGCCAATTTACTTCCCATCCAGGCACGAATGCCTAGCAAGCCGCGAACCTGTAGGGCTGGCTTTAGATGACTGAAAGTATCAAAGCCGGTCTGACCATGGTACGCACCCATGCCACTGGCCCCGATGCCGCCGAAAGGGATTTGCTCAATACCAACTTGTATCAGTGTGTCATTGGCAGTCACACTGCCCGAATGAGTCTTTGAGATTAGGTTTCGGAATGCCTTTTTATCTTTACCAAACCAATAGATGCTCAATGGGCGATCTTTTGAGTTGATGAATTCAATAGCATCTTCATCTGATGAAACTCCAATGATTGGTAAGAGAGGCCCAAAGATTTCTTCTTGCATCACTAGACTGTGAGGTGCAACTTGGGTCATTACCACTGGCGTGAAAGGACGGTTTTCTGAATCAGATAAAAGAGGGTAGATTTGGGCGCCTTTGCTTGTGGCGTCAGAAAGAAGCTCTTGCCAACGAGCAAGCTGCTCTTGGTCGATTGGATGAGTCAGTTCTGAAGGATCATTGAATGCTGTTTCGGCAGCTCGCACCAGAGCATCTTTTAACTCTGGAATTAGGTCATGCTTGATCAGAATGTAATCTGGAGCAACGCAAGTTTGTCCGCCATTGATTAATTTGCCATAAATGATTCTTGTGGCCGCATCTGCCAAATTAGCATCATGATTGATAACAACTGGTGATTTGCCACCCAGTTCCAGTGTCAGTGGCGTGAGGTTCTCAGCAGCAGCTCTCATCACCTTCTTTCCGGTGGCAGTGGAGCCTGTGAAAAACAAATGATCGAATGCCAGCTCCGAAAACTCGCGAGCAACATCCTCCCCGCCTGTTGTCACGCAAAGCTCGAGAGGATGAAAGAATTCTCCGATGATGGTGGCAAGATATCCAGATGTTCTAGGAGAACGTTCTGAAAGCTTCAACCATACTCTGTTACCAGCGGCTATCGCCGAAATAGCAGGAATCAATGCTAATTGAATCGGGTAATTCCAAGGTGCGATGATGCCAACCACTCCTTTGGGCTGCGCTTGTACCCAAGCCTTCGATGGTTTGAGGTGCATTGGCAAAGAGATATCACGCGGCTTCATCCAAGACTTGAGATGCTTGATTGCATATTTAGCTGCCTGGCGCACCATGGTTAATTCGGTTAGGCGTGTTTCTACTGAGTGGCGATTGCCAAAGTCAGCATGAATCACTTTGCATAAGTTCTCTTCATACTTATCAATCATTGCCACCACACGCTCAATGCGCTCTTTGCGTTCAGCAAAACTGGGTGATGGCTCATGAGCAAAGGCTTGCTGCAAATCTTCAAGTTGTAACTGGAGAGCGTTCATTAGGTGTTGGTGAAAAGTGAATATAAGAAGTATATGGGTAATTAATGGAACAAAGAATCAGGGATTTGACTAATACGAAGAAACCTAATTGGCCGAATACCCCTATGCCAAGCACGTTCATCTTCAGAGTATTAAGATGACATCATTGACATAGAGGATAAGCATCATGAATCAAGAAGCAACATTGGGTGGCGGATGTTTTTGGTGTTTAGAGGCTGTTTACCAGCACGTAAGAGGCGTCCGTCGTGTTGAGTCTGGTTACGCTGGCGGCAAGACTTCGGATGCTAACTATGACGCAGTTTGCAGTGGCAGGACTGATCATGCAGAAGTGGTTCGTTTGGAGTTTGATGATTCTGTGATCAGTTTTAAGCAGTTGCTAGAGATTTTTTTTGCGATTCATGATCCAACCACGCTCAATCGTCAAGGTAATGATGTGGGTTCTCAATATCGATCAGTGATTTTTACTCATGATGCAACTCAAAAAAGTACCGCCATGGAGTTGGTAAAGCATTTGAATGAATCTGGAATATTTGGCAATAAGATCGTCACGGAAATTTCTGACTTGCCGCCGTATTACCCTGCGGAGGAGTATCACCAGAATTATTTCAATTTACATCCTGAGCAAGGGTATTGTGCTTTTGTGGTCAGCCCTAAGGTTGCCAAATTTAGAG
>JBJOKN010000129.1:0-3470 GCA_046046075.1 Pseudomonadota bacterium | reverse complement strand
GGAACTTCTGGATCCGGATCGGCATCACTCCATGGTGATGGAAAAGGATCATTTGTTTGTAACCAAGACAAACCCATAACAATCAAATTTTCCGATCAACGCGTTCATCGTAGCCAACATCATCTAAATGAGTTGCAATCTGATTAACCTCATTCAGACGACCCAGCCTCTTATCCTGAAAATACCATTCAAGCGTCTTTCGAACTGTTGGAAACGCCAAATCATTCCAAGGAATATCTTCCTCAGAAAATAGCTGAACTTCTAGACTTTCAACGCCTGCTTGATACTTAGGCTCAATCAGTTTGGCTAAATAAAACAAATGTACTTGTTCTACGTGCGTGACATTCAATAAAGAGAACAAGGGTCCGATTTCAACAGCAGCACCTGCTTCTTCAAAAGTTTCTCTAGTAGCCCCAGCTTCTGTACTTTCTCCAACTTCTAAAAAGCCAGCTGGCAATGTCCAGTAACCAAGGCGAGGATGTATGGCTCTTTTGCATAAAAGAACCTGATCTTGCCAAACGGGGATCGTTCCAACCAAATTGCGAGGATTTTCATAATGGATGGTCTTGCATCCCGAACAAATATGCCTCTCCCTTGTGTCGTCCACAGGTGTTTTTAAAGTCACGGTTGAACCGCATTTGGGGCAAAAGTTCATTGCAATATTATCGTTTAATTTGCAGTTCTGACGATGCCACGCAAGGCATTGGTGAATATCACTTCATCGGCATTCAAAACATCTTCACGCGTGATATTTTGCTCAACGGCTTGATACTTCGTATCACTCATCACTACAGATCTCATCACGCCTGGTAAACATCCTGATTGGAGGGGAGGGGTGAGCCATCGACCATCTTTTTTGATGAAGACATTTGATCTGCCACCTTCAGTTACAAATCCCTGTTCATTGATAAACAAAGCATCGAAAGCACCTAATTTTTCAGCTGCAAGCCAAGCTTGGTCATACAGCTTTCGACGTGTTACTTTATGAGCCAATAATTGATCAGTAGAAGACATTGTTGCATCCGTTGCCAAAATGTCGCTGGCCCAAAGGATGGGGCCTGGATGTAGATCTTGTATCACAGCAGTTTTCACGCTCAGTAGACCATCTGCTGATAAATCCAAGCGCAGTCTGTGTATCAGTTTTGCATCAAGTTGTGAGCAAGCTTCTTGAATCAGAGTGCTGGCTTTGTTTGAGTCAAACTTAATTTTCAATTCTTTAGCAGATTGAGAGATTCGATCAAGGTGCTTATTTAATCGACAAGCTTGTCCGTGCTCTATGCGAATTGTTTCAAATAATCCAATAGGTTCTGCTTGATCTTGTAAGGCAAATAAAAATCCAGCTTTGGTTTGGCACTCATGCCACTCATCGGCACTCTCAGAATCAATCGTGATGCCACCACCAACCCCCATCTGAAAATGTTGGTTTTTATCAAGCTCTAAAGTTCTGATCACAACACTCATGCCAAGATCACCCAGACCTTCTTGCGTACTTGGATCAAACCATGCAATCGCACCGCAGTAAAGATTTCTGGGTTTCGACTCTAGAGTCTGAATCAACTCCATGGTTCTCTTCTTGGGTGCACCAGTGACTGAACCGCATGGAAAAATCGCTTGAAGTAATTCTTTGAGCCTTAAATTTTCTTTGGATATTGAACTAATGGTTGATGTCATTTGTAAAACATCACCGTGTTGTTGAACTTCAAACAAAGATGGGACTTTGACTGAGCCAGGCAAAGATATCTTGCTCAAATCGTTTCTCAGTAAATCAACAATCATGACATTTTCAGCACGATTCTTGGTGTCCTCATGAAGTTCTTCAGAACTGCTTTCGCCAACCTTGGCAGTACCTTTCATGGGCTTGGTCATCAAGGTGTTGCCAGTCTTTTGCAAAAACCACTCTGGTGAGCAAGACAAGACCCAGCCATTTGCATGCTCAATGTACGCCCCATAAGGACCAGGCTGTTTTTGTCTGAGGATGTCGTAGGCGGCCAGTGGTGATCCTTTTAACTCACCATGGATACGGTAGGTGTGATTGACTTGGTAGGTATCACCAGACTTGATCCAATCATGAATCTTGGTGACATCACTCTGAAATTGATCTTGTGTGATGCTAGAGCTCATCCTCTCAATCACTGGTGCATTCACTGTTGGATTAGTTTTAGTACTAAGCCACTGATTGACAGCTTCTTTGCTGAGCTTTTGCACATCCTTGAATACCCAAGCTTGTATCCAAGGAGTCTTTGATTCTTTTGGGGTCAAGCCTAATAAATGTTCGCCAAGTTCATAGCTAAAACAAGTGACCACATGGTGTTGCTCATGGATGGCTTGTTCAATTTCTTCAAGGGCTGCTTCTAGATCGCCAGCGTTTGTGGCTTGTATGGCTTTTAATGGAGACTGGTACAGTCTGCTACTTGGTTTATCGCTAGAACTTTGAGCATCATCTAGCAAGATGGTGCAAGAAAGATGCTCAGAGTCACTCATTGATTATTTGCCAATAACTTTTGCACTATTAATGACGATGGTTGTGGTTGGCACATCAGCAAAAGGACGCTTGCTGGTTGTGCTAACTGCTTTGATTTTATCGATTGTTTCTGTGCCTTTGATCACCATGCCAAACACAGCGTAACCATGACCATCTGGACGAGGGAAGTCCAAGTTCTTGTTATTCACCACGTTCACAAAAAACTGGGCGGTTGCAGAATCAGGAACACTGGTTCTTGCCATGGCGATGGAGTACACCACATTACTCAAGCCATTATTAGACTCAAGTGGAATAGGAGATTTGGTTGGCTTCTGTTGCATGTCGGGTGTAAAGCCACCGCCTTGCACCATGAAATTATTGATCACACGATGAAAAATAGTGCCGTTATAAAAACCACTGTTCACATAGCCTAAGAAGTTCTCAACAGTCTTTGGAGCTTTTTCAGGATTGAGTTCAACAACGAAGTCACCCATGCTTGTTTTGAATTCAACCTTTGGGCCCGCAAAACTGAGTGTTGATGCGGTCAAAAGAAGGGCAGCTAATAGTTTTTTCATGGCTTGAGTCGCTTATGTTGGAAAGTCTAAGTATGCCAAATATATTGAGGTAATAAAAAAGCCCCTCAAGTACATGAAGGGCTTTAGTCAAATATTTGGTTGCGGGGATAGGATTTGAACCTATGACCTTCGGGTTATGAGCCCGACGAGCTGCCAGACTGCTCCACCCCGCGTCTGAAGAATGAAACTATATCAGGTTAAACCCTAAATAGCAAGGACAAGCTGGTTTTCTATCCAGTAATGCTTTGTCTTTTAAAGAAAAAATTAGGCCAAGTGGCTTAATTAGCTCATTTGTTATGTGAAAATCCGCACATGCAAAAACATCTGACTTATGCCCAATTGGTCGCTCCTGGCATTTATTGTGTTGATACTGGATTTGTAAGAGAGCAATTTGATGCTAGTTATATGGTGCTTGATGGTGATGAAGTTGCTTT
>JBJOKN010000128.1:0-3521 GCA_046046075.1 Pseudomonadota bacterium | reverse complement strand
CGCTGCTTGTAATAAAGCCAAGACAGGAGGAGGTGATGCAAGAGTGCTGGCTAAGGAAGAGAGCAATGAACTTGCTTGAGCTGAAGAGCCCAGGGCATTCAAAGTCTTGGCAATGGTCGGTAAGTTCGCCAAAGTGTCGCGCAGACTGCTCAGGTCACGAGGGCGAGCACTGCCCAATGCCAAGCGTGTGCTGATACGTTCAATATCAGCCACGCCTCTTAGGGTGTGACGCAAATCTTCTAAAACGAAGGCCTGTTCGATCAAGGTAGCAAGTGCCTGGTGACGCTCAGCAATCAAACCCTGATCACGTAATGGGTGATGCAAAGTGTGGCGCAATAAACGACTGCCCATCGCACTTGAACAGGTATCTAACAAAGATAACAAGGTGGGCTCTGTTTCGCCACGAAGTGTTTCTGTTATTTCTAAATTGCGGCGTGTGGCCGCATCAATACCAATGAAGTTCTGATCTTCTTCTAATTGGCATTGCAAAATATGTGGCAACTTGCCTTGCCAGCCCAAGCCTTGAGTATTGGCACCGTAGGCCAAGACGGCCGCAACTGCGGTCAGTGTTGGGGTAAATTTCTCAGCATCATCAATCCCTAAGCTTTGCAAGCTGCTCATATTGAACAGCTCTAGAAGACGGCGTTGTCCTTCGTCGGCTGACCACACCCAATCAGGAATCGTGTGACCTGATAAATGAACTTCTGCAGCACTGGATGCTTGCAAGACTTCTTTGATCGAGTTCTCAGAACCAAGAGGGCAGAGCAGTTCTGCTGCACGTATGCGATAGATGTAGTGAGCTAATTCTTGAGGGGCGCATTGCGTGAAACGCAATTGACCACTGGTGATGGTCAGCCATGCCAAACCCCACATCTTCTTACTTGGAACAATCGCTAAGAGTGGCGCATCTTCCAAATCACTCATCAATGCTGAATCTGTCACTGTGCCTGGTGTGATCACGCGCATCACGCGTCGCTCAACTGGACCTTTGGACGTGGCGGGGTCACCCACTTGCTCAGCAATTGCCACAGACTCACCGGCTTTGACGAGCTTGGCCAAATACTGTTCGGCAGCATGGTAGGGGATGCCTGCCATTTTTATTGGTCTACCGGATGATTGACCGCGTTGGGTCAAAGTGATGTCTAAGAGGCGGGCTGCTTTTTCAGCATCATCGAAGAAGAGCTCATAAAAATCTCCCATCCGAAAAAATACCAAGGAGTGTGGGTGCTCAGCTTTGATGCGCAGAAATTGCTGCATCGCTGGCGTATGCGTTGCCAACTCCTGGGTATTCATTAACTGCTGAGATCTTCTGGTGTGATGCCGTAGGCAGTGAAGGAGTGTTGTGACTCAGTGGTTTCAAGAATGCGCGCAGGTATTCCTACCGCTGTAGCACCTGGAGGAACAGCTTTCAGCACCACCGCATTAGAACCAATGCGAGCACCAGCGCCCACCACGAAACCACCCAATACTTTTGCGCCAGCACTCACCACCACACCAGCCTCTAGGGTTGGGTGACGCTTGGTACCTTTGTACAAAGAAGTACCACCAAGAGTGACGCCTTGATAAATCGTGCAATCATCACCAATCACTGTCGTCTCACCAATCACAACGCCTAAGCCGTGATCAATGAACACGCGTTTACCCACGACCACAGCAGGGTGGATTTCAATACCGGTGATGAAACGAGCCGTATGAGAAACGATTCTGGCCAATAACTTCAGACCAATGCCCCATAAAAAATGAGCAATGCGATGCAACCAAATGGCGTGTAAGCCAGGGTAGCAAAGGATCACCTCCAGACGGGTGCGCGCGGCAGGGTCTCGGGAAATGATGGAGTCAATGTGATCGAATAAAGGCATTACTTGATTTTACCGTGTTGGAGCATTTGTTTCGCGATACCGCGTAAAAGATCAATTTCCTCTTTTTGCAAGCCCGCTCTGGCAAACAAACTTTGGAGTCTGGGCATCAGCTTTTTAGGATTCTCAGGATTCAGATAGCCAATGGCCTCTAAGCCTTCTTGCCAATGGTCCAGCATCGCTGTGATTGCTGCTTGATCAGCTAATTCAGGGGCATTGTTTGATGCCAGGGTCTCAGGTGGGATTGAACCAATTGCCAGTTCTTTCATCAAACCTTGGCGCATCGAGTAAGCCACGATCATCATGGCCTGGGCCAAGTTCAAAGAAGGGTAGCTCGGATTGGCATCGATCCACACCCGATGGGTGCAATGCTTGAGGTCTTCATTGTCTAAACCAGTGCGTTCAGTGCCAAACACAAATGACACTGGTTTATTCGCCACCACTGCGGCACTGGCCATGGACATCGCTTCAGGCAATGAAATCGCTGGTGGGCCGAATTCACGATCCCTGGCTGTTAAGCCAAAGACCAATTGACTATCTCCAACGGCATTCAAGAGGGAGGGGTGGTTTTGAGCACCTTCTAAGACATCAAAAGCCCCACTGGATAAAGAAATGGCCTCGGCTTTTCTGGCCATGTATTCATAAGCTGGTTCAACCAAATGCAAAGCTGCAAAGCCCATCGTTTTAATCGCGCGGGCTGCAGAGCCCACATTGCCTGGATGACTGGTTCTGACCATGACCCAACGAATCGGCCAGTTTTGGTTCAAAACTTCCAATTGCTCCTCATTTCGGGCTAAAATCCACTTTCGCCGTTCAGCTTGATTGTTGGACACTGCTCTTCTCCAATTCGTTGTGTTACTTAAATACTATGCATCCCATGCTTAATGTGGCCATTAAGGCCGCCCGTCGCGCAGGAAATATTATCAACCGTGCATCGCTTAATAGCGAGCGCATTCAGGTTACCCGCAAGCAACACAATGATTTTGTCACTGAAATCGATCAGGCTGCTGAAGCTGCCATTATCGATACTTTGAAAGAAGCTTTCCCTGATCACAGCTTTCTAGGGGAAGAAACTGGCGAAACACCATCTAGCAATACCAATCAAACGTCCAACCATGTATGGATCATCGATCCTTTGGATGGCACAACCAATTTTATTCATGGCTTCCCACAATACGCAGTATCGATTGCATTAGCAGTGGATGGCGTCTTGCAACAAGCCGTGGTGTATGACCCGAACCGAGATGAGCTATTCACTGCCACTCGTGGTGCTGGTGCTTATGTGAACAACCGTCGTTTGCGTGTGGCTGGCCGATTAAAAATGTCAGAAGCACTCATCGGCACAGGTTTTCCATATCGCGAAGACCAAAACGTTGAAGAGTATTTAGAGATCTTTGCCAAGATGACTCGTCAGTGTGCTGGCTTGCGTCGTCCGGGCGCGGCATCTTTGGACTTGGCTTATGTAGCAGCTGGTCGCTTGGATGGTTTCTTTGAATCAGGCTTAAAGCCATGGGACATGGCAGCAGGCATCTTGTTGATCACTGAGGCTGGTGGCTTGGTTGGTAACTACGCAGGTGAAGAGGGTTATATGCAGTCAGGAGAAATCATGGCAGCCAACCCACGCATCTTCGGCCAAATGGTGACCGCCTTGCGCGATCACTCAAA
>JBJOKN010000127.1:0-3586 GCA_046046075.1 Pseudomonadota bacterium | reverse complement strand
TCCAACAAGGTGATGGCTTTGGCCATGGCTCGGCGTTGTGCCGAGCCAGGTTTGGCATCAGGACCACAGATGGCATCAACGAGGATTTGATCTTCTGTTTGCACGCAGGTCTTTAGTTAGACATTAGTTAACTGTTCAATGATTGGCTTATTTTTGAGCCAAACGGATTTGCTCTAGAACATCCTTGGCCGATGCTGGAATTGGTGTGCCAGGACCGTAGATGCCCTTCACGCCAGATTCGTACAAGAACTCATAGTCTTGACGTGGAATCACACCACCCACAAACACGATGATGTCATCAGCGCCCTGCTTTTTAAGTTCTTGAATGATGGCTGGTACCAAAGTCTTATGTCCTGCTGCCAAAGTAGAAATGCCTACCGCATGCACATCGTTTTCGATGGCTTGGCGTGCACACTCTTCTGGCGTCTGGAACAAAGGTCCCATGTCAACGTCAAAACCTAAATCTGCAAAAGCTGTGGCCACCACTTTGGCGCCACGATCGTGACCGTCTTGACCAAGCTTGGCAATCATCACGCGAGGATGACGACCTTGCTCTTTAGCAAATTCAGCGATTTCTGTTTTTAATTTTTCCCAGCCTTCTGCTGAGTCATAAGCAGCTGCATACACACCAGTCACCTTTTGAGTATCGGCGCGATGGCGCCCGTAAACTTTTTCCAATGCATCAGAAACCTCACCCACTGTGGCGCGCAAGCGAATCGCATCGATTGCCAGCGCTAATAGGTTACCAGTGTTGTTTTCTGCTGCGGCTGTAAGTGCATCCAAGGCTGCTTGAACTTTTTTACTGTCACGTTTTGCTCGAACATCTTTTAAGCGAGCAATTTGTGAATCGCGAACCTTGTTGTTATCAATGTCCAAAATATCAATTGGATCTTCTTTGCCAAGTTTGTATTTATTGACACCAACAATCACATCTTTGCCAGAGTCGATACAAGCTTGTTTTTCAGCAGCGGCGGCTTCAATTTTCAGTTTGGCCCAACCACTTTCAACTGCTTTGGTCATGCCACCCATGCCTTCAACTTCTTGAATGATGTCCCATGCCTTGTCGGCCATGTCTTGCGTGAGCTTTTCCATCATGTAAGAACCAGCCCAAGGATCAATCACATTGGTGATATGAGTTTCTTCTTGGATGATCAACTGGGTATTACGCGCAATGCGTGATGAGAACTCAGTTGGCAAAGCAATCGCTTCATCGAATGAATTGGTATGTAATGACTGTGTGCCACCAAAAACGGCTGCCATTGCCTCAATCGTGGTTCTGACCACGTTGTTATACGGATCTTGTTCTGTGAGTGACCAGCCTGAAGTTTGGCAGTGAGTTCTTAGCATCAATGACTTCGGGTTCTTTGGATTGAACTCTTTCATCACACGCCACCACAACAAACGGGCTGCGCGTAACTTGGCTACTTCTAAATAGAAGTTCATACCGATGGCAAAGAAGAACGATAGACGACCTGCAAAGCCATCTACATCCAAACCTTTGCTCAAGGCAGTCTTCACATACTCTTTACCATCAGCGATCGTGAAAGCCAATTCCAAAGCTTGGTTCGCGCCCGCCTCTTGGATGTGATAACCAGAGATCGAGATTGAATTGAACTTTGGCATCTTTTGCGAGGTGTACTCAATGATGTCGCCGATGATGCGCATTGATGGCTCTGGTGGGTAGATGTAAGTGTTACGCACCATGAACTCTTTCAAAATATCATTTTGAATAGTTCCTGATAGTTGCTCTTGACTCACACCTTGTTCTTCAGCAGCAACCACATAGCCTGCCAAGATTGGTAGTACAGCACCGTTCATGGTCATCGATACAGATACTTTGTCCAATGGGATTTCATTAAACAAAATCTTCATGTCCTCAACTGAATCAATCGCCACACCAGCCTTACCCACATCACCAGTCACGCGTGGATGGTCGGAGTCGTAGCCACGGTGAGTGGCCAAGTCAAAAGCCACGGAAACACCTTGTCCACCAGCAGCCAAAGCTTTGCGATAGAAAGCATTTGATTCTTCTGCGGTTGAGAAACCAGCGTATTGACGAATTGTCCAAGGACGAACGGAGTACATCGTTGCCTGAGGACCGCGCACAAATGGCTCAAATCCAGGCAAGGTATTAGCGAACGGTAAACCTTCGGTATCAGCTGCTGTGTAAAGCGCCTTTAACTTAATGTCATCGGGAGTATCCCAACCTAAAGCATCAACATTGCCATTGGGGGCAGATTTGGCGGCTGACTTTTCCCAAGCCTCAAGACTGGGTTTAGAAAACTCGGGCCATGGGCTCTTTGTGGTTTTGCTCATTATTTCTCCACCGATACATTTAATAGATTAATGATATTGAACCTCTTGGGCTTGACATATACCTGACAAAAGTGATTAAATGAATTCATAATTATGAATTCAAAAATATCATTAGCACCTAGGCCATTGTACGAGGAAGTAGCCGAAAGGTTAAGAAATAGTATTTTCTCGCACGAATACGCCCCCGGCGCCTGGATCGACGAACAAGCGATTGCTGCTGAATACGGTATCAGTCGCACGCCCATGCGCGAAGCCATCAAGGTGCTGGCGGCTGAAGGCTTGATCACCATGAAAATGCGTCGTGGCGCCTACGTGACCGAGGTCAGCAAATCTGATTTGAGCCAAATCTTTACGGTTCTTGCCCTTCTCGAGGGTCAAGCCTGTCGTGAGGCTGCGACCAAAGCGACTGAGCGCCAGCTCGAAGCCCTAGATTCGATCCACTTAAAACTGGAAAGAGCTGCTGCGGATCGTGATTTGGATGAGTTTTTTGCGATTAACCAATCTTTCCACGAAAAAATCCAAGAAATCTCCAGCAATCCTTGGATGAAAAGAACCATTGATGATCTGAAGAAAGTACTCAAACTGCAACGCAGAGACTCTTTGAGCAAACGTGGCAGGATGGAAAGTTCACTCTTAGAGCACCGCAAAATCCTATCTGCCCTATTGGCCAGAGATCCTGACCTATCCGAAAAGTTGATGAAAGAACACTTTTTACAAGGCCAATTGGCTGCCAAATAATCTTGGCCAAATGATCTTGTTAGATGGTGAGGAAATAAAAAAGCCGCTTCAAGCGGCTTTTCTTTTGGTGGTTCTCAGTACCTGAAGATTACTTCTTCACCACCAATGTTCCAGGCAAGCTAGCGATGTAGGCAGCCATGTCTTTCAAATCTCTGTCTGAAAACTGAGCTACTTGACCAGCCATGATCGCATTACTACGACCGATGTTTGGGTTATTAGCTACTTTATAAGCCTTCAAAGCAAAATAAAGGTAGTCAGCGTGTTGACCAGCTAGTTTCGGATATTCAGCAACCACGGGCTTGTTCATGCCTTCACCGTGACAAGCTGCACAGTTACCTTTAACCAAAAGCTCTTGACCTTTTTTAAGATCAGCTGCTTGGGCAGTTACTGCAGTCATAGCGATAGAAGCCGTTGCGATAGCAATCAAAATACGTTTCATGTCGATTTCTCCCGCTTATTTCAATTTGTTGATGGTTGTTGCTGATGTCTGAGCAGCGTAATAAACCGCAAGGTCAGCCATATCTTGATCTGT
>JBJOKN010000126.1:0-3590 GCA_046046075.1 Pseudomonadota bacterium | reverse complement strand
TCTGATTCTGTTTTGTTTTTCATGTGAATCTACACGCATTTTGCCTGTGAAATGTAAACCAGTTTTGAGCATCTTTCAGGCTTATTTATCAGCAAGATTTGGCTCTTAAATAGTGCATTTTCTGTTTTAAAAGCAATTGACTAGTGATAACCCTAGGTAAACCCAAAAAATGGAGCAAAAAGAAAAAAATAGTGCTAAATTTTCAGAACGGTATTTATTACTTTTGAAAAACAAACCGGAGACAAGAGAATGAAAATTGCAAAACTATTGGCAGTACTTCTATTTAGCTCGGCGAGCATCGCGAGTGCACAAAGTATTTCTGTAGGTACTGGTGGCACAGGTGGTGTTTACTACCCAATGGGCGGTGGTTTAGCTTCAGTACTTTCTAAGCATGTACCTGGTATGTCTGCAACCGCAGAGGTAACTGGCGGCTCTGTTGATAACATCAATTTGATTGGTACAGGTAAGCCATACATTGGCTTCTCAATGGCCGATGCCGCTAAAGATGCTCTTGAGGGTAAAGACAAGTTCGTCAACAAAAAAGTTGAACTTCGCACTTTATTGGTTCTCTACCCTAACCGCATGCACGTTGTGACGACTGAAGCAACTGGCATCAAGTCAATGAAAGACCTAAAAGGTAAGCGCGTCAGCACAGGCTCACCTGGAAGCGCAACTGAAGTGATGGCTTTCCGCTTGATCGAAGCTGCTGGTATGGACAAAGATAAAGATGTGAAGCGTGAGCGTTTAAGTGCGGCTGAATCAGTGAATGCGATGAAAGACCGCAAGATCGATGCATTCTTCTGGGTAGGTGGTCTTCCAACTGCTGCTGTGACTGACTTGGCTAACACACCAGGCACAAAAATTGTGATGATCGACAATGCTGCTGAAGTGGCTGCCATGAATAAAAAATACGGCAACCTTTACTACGCAGACACAATTCCAAAGAGCGTTTATGCAGGTATGGCTAAAGACAATCAAGTATCAGCTGTAGCGAATATTTTGGTTGCAAACGCATCAATGCCTGATGACCAAGCTTACAAGATTGTTAAGGCAATTTTTGATCATCAAAAAGAGTTGATTGCAACTCACGCTGAATACTCGAATATCACTGTAGGTATTCAAAAGCCAGGTAACAGCTCTGTACCGTTCCACCCAGGTGCTATCAAGTACTTGAAAGAACGTGGCGCTAAGTTCTAAAAAATTATTACAAAAATAATACAAACTACCCAAGTGACCCTTGGGTAGTTTTCCATTGAGCGAGACAAGCATGATCCAAGATCAAACCCCTGCATTGGATGAAAAAACCCAACAGGCAGTAGACTCATTGATTCGTCAAGAAGAAGGCGACACTCATCAGTACAAAGGCTTCTGGGCCATCTTTTTAACGCTAGCTGCAGTGGCAATGTCACTTTTCCATTTATATGCAGCCTATTCAATCGTTCCTACTCTGCAACTGCGCGTGGTGCACGTTGGTTTTGTTTTGGCTATTTTATTTTTGTCTTTCCCAATTGCGGCCAAATTTAAAAATCGCGTGATGATTTGGGATATTGTTCTGGCTGGTCTTGCCATCGCAACGGCTTTCTATATTTTGCAAGGTGGTGATAATTTAGCTGATAGAAATACCGCCCCACTTCAGCAAGATGTCATTTTTGGCGTTATTTTTATTCTGTTGATTCTTGAAGGTATTCGCCGCACCAACGGCTTGATTTTACTTTCAGTGACATTGCTATTTTTAGCTTACGCTTTGTTTGGTAATTACCTGCCAGCACCATGGACACACAAAGGTTATGAAATCCCACGCTTGGTGGGCTATATGTACATGACTTTGGAAGGCGTATTTGGCACGGCGGTTGATGTGTCTGCAACACTGATCATTCTTTTCACTATTTTCGGTGCCTTTTTACAGTTCACGAATGCCGGTAAATTCTTCATTGACTTTGCTTTCAGCGCCATGGGTGGTAAATCATCAGGTGTGGGCAAAACAATCGTGCTCTCCTCTTTCTTGATGGGTGGTCCATCAGGCTCTGGTGTTGCCACCACGGTCACAGTTGGTAGCGTTGCAGCACCCATGTTGGACAAGGTGGGTTACGACAAAAATGCGGCAGGCGGTCTTTTAGCTGCCGGGGGTCTTGGCGCAATCATTTCACCACCAGTATTAGGCGCTGCAGCTTTCTTGATTGCTGACTTTTTAAAGATTTCTTATTTAGATGTTTTATTGATGGCGTGTATTCCGACCATCCTTTTCTACCTTGGTTTATTTGTAATGGTTGAAATTGATGTCAAAAAATACAATATGTCTGCCATCAAAATCGACAAAGTTGATTCAGCTTGGAATTTAGCGAAGAAGTATTGGTTCCATTTCTTCTCCTTAATTTCAATCGTGGTCTTTATGCTATTGGGCTTCTCACCAGTGATGTCAGTGTTTTGGGCCACGGTGCTTTCTGCACTCACAAGTATGTTGAGATCAGATACAGCCATCCTGCCTTATGACCTTTTCAGTGGCAAACAATCATTCCTCAAGTCTTTTTACGAGTCTAACTTGATCAAAGCCTTGGCCAATGGATCTTCTGGCGTGATCAGCATTGCTGCGACATGTATTGGTGCAGGCTTGATCGTTGGCACTGTTACTTTAACTGGCCTAGGTCTTAAATTCAGCTCCATCATCATTCAATTGGCTGATGGCTCACTGCTGTTGACTGCTATTTATACAGCGATGATTGTGTGGATTGTTGGTCTTGCTGTTCCCGTGACTGCGTCTTACATCATTTGCGCTGTGATCACCGCTCCCGCTCTGATTAATTTAGGCGTTCCTGCTTTTGCAGCGCATATGTTTATTTTCTATTACGCCGTTTTATCTGAGGTCTCTCCGCCAACAGCTCTGTCACCATTTGCTGCAGCAGCGATTTGTAAAGGCAATCCATATAAAACAACTTTACAAAGTTGGAAGTATGTTGCCCCAGCGATTTTGGTGCCATTCATGTTTGTTTTAGATAAGTCTGGCAGCGCCCTTTTATTGATGGGCTCAACCAAGGCTTTGGCCAATGCCGATTGGATGCAAATTGCATGGGTGAGCTTCACAGCTGCTGCTGGTGTGATTTCACTCGCTGGTGGACTACAAGGTTGGTTCTTGGCTAAAACCAATGTGATTGAACGCTGGATTTTGATTTTCTCTGGTGTGTGCTTGGCCTATCCTTCAAGTTACTCTGATATTGCAGGTTTCGCTGGGTTTGCATTGGTGGTGTTGATACAGTTCATCAGAAATAAAAAATCTGTGGGAGCTGCAGCATGAGTGAATTCAATCGCCATAGCCGTGGGGTTTACCTCATCGCTGTAACTCCTTTTAAAGAGAATGGCGCTCTTGATCTTGAGAGTACCGACTCGATGGTGGATTTTTATTTGGATTGCGGCGTCACTGGTCTGACAATTCTGGGCATCATGGGTGAAGCCACCAAGTTGACGGCTGAAGAATCAAAGACTTTTGTGGCGCGTGTATTAAAGCGTGTGAATGGTCGTGTTCCTGTGGTGGTTGGTGCCTCTGCTCCAGGCTTTGCGCCAATGAAAGAGTTAACGACTTCAGTGATGGACATGGG
>JBJOKN010000009.1:0-36763 GCA_046046075.1 Pseudomonadota bacterium | reverse complement strand
GGCGGCGGAGGCATCACCAGTTTTTTGATCGATGGAATTGCTTTTGTGTCATCAAAAGCACGCTTTAAATCACTCATCGGAATTTGATGTTTTTTAGACACCATTTCTAAAAAAGCCTGCAAGGAGTCTGGGTTGATTGACTCTGCTTGACTGATGATTTCTGTTGAGCTTGTGCTTTGATTGGATGTAACTGATGGGCTGGAACTTCCACCGTTGAGATTGGCGCAAGACGATAAGAGGATCGCAGAAATACCCCCAAGAATCAACTTGAGGAATGTGTGTGTGAGAGCAGTGGTGTTATTCAAATCAGAAGTATCTTTTTGCGCTGTTAAGTGGATTGCGGTGGAGTCGGTATTTGTCATTAAAGGTCATTAAAGCAGTATTTTACGACTCTAATCAATCAGTACTTTCCTGATAATTCCTTGATGTTATTGAGTAGATCCCCATTAGGTTTGCGACCTCATTCCCTTGCCTCGCTCTGTTGGCCGTCAAAATGGTATTAAAGGGGTGATATTGGAGGTGTTGGGTAGTAATCGGTTTCAGTGCCAGAACTTTTTAGGCATATTAAAATGAGAATATTGAATAAGTTATTAAGCAAACTCAGTTAATCAATCAAAGTAGTTTTAATTTTTGATATGACTGGATCTTTGTCAACAATAAAAAAGAGTCTTTATGAAAATTTTGGTGGCTGTTAAACGTGTGGTGGATTACAACGTTAAAGTGCGGGTCAAATCTGATCAATCCGGTGTTGATATTGCAAACGTCAAAATGAGCATGAATCCATTTGACGAGATTGCAGTTGAAGAAGCTGTGCGCCTAAAAGAGGCAGGTCTTGCCACCGAGATCGTTGCCGTCTCTTGTGGTTTGACTCAATCTCAAGAAACGATTCGCACGGCCATGGCGATTGGTGCCGACCGAGGTATTTTGGTAGAAACAGATGCTGAGCTACAGCCTTTGGCAGTTGCTAAGTTATTAAAAGCTATTGTTGATAAAGAAAAACCTGATTTGATTATCTTGGGTAAACAAGCGATTGATGATGACAGCAATCAAACTGGTCAAATGTTGGCAGCTTTATTGAACATCTCTCAAGCAACTTTTGCTTCAAAAGTTCAGCTTGCTGATGGTAAAGCAACAGTGACGCGTGAAGTTGATGGCGGCCTAGAGACCATTGCTGTTAATTTGCCGGCTGTGGTCACTACTGATTTGCGTTTAAACGAGCCACGCTATGTCACATTGCCTAACATCATGAAGGCCAAAAAGAAGCCTTTGGATATCTTCAAGCCAGAGGATTTATCTGTTGATGTGACGCCACGCCTCACAACCATCAAAGTTTCAGAGCCACCAGCACGCAGTGCAGGAGTGATGGTTCCGGACATCAAAACTTTGGTAGAAAAACTTAAAAATGAAGCGAAGGTGATCTAAATGACTATTTTGGTAATAGCAGAACACGACAACCTTTCTTTGAAGGCGGCAACTCTTAATACAGTTGCAGCTGCTCTTGCTTGTGGTGGTGATGTGCATGTATTAGTTGCAGGCCATCAAGCTGAAGCTGCGGCTCAATCAGCGTCTCAGGTGTCTGGGGTGGCCAAGGTTATTCATGTGGATGCGCCGCACTTACAACATCAACTGGGCGAAAACTTGGCGGAGCAAATTTTGGCTCTGGCATCAGGCTCGGCTTATTCTCATATCTTGGCGCCTGCTACAGCCATTGGTAAAAATACCTTGCCAAGAGTGGCAGCAAAATTAGATGTGGCTCAAGTATCAGATATCACCAAAGTGATCAGTACTGATACTTTTGAAAGACCTATTTATGCGGGTAATGCCATCGCCACAGTCCAATCTCGCGATGCTATCAAAGTGATCACAGTTCGTACCACTGGCTTCGATGCGGTAGCTAACACTGGTGGCAATGCGGTGATTGAAAAAGTTTCTACCGTAGCTGATTCAGCTATTTCTGCATTTGTTTCTAAAGAAATCAATCAATCAGATCGTCCAGAACTATCAGCGGCAAAAGTGGTGGTTTCTGGCGGTCGCGGTTTGGGTTCTGCGGAAAAGTATCAAGAGTTGCTAGAGCCTTTGGCTGACAAATTAGGCGCTGCTTTGGGAGCATCGAGAGCGGCTGTTGATGCTGGTTATGTGCCTAATGATTATCAGGTAGGACAAACTGGAAAAATTGTGGCTCCGCAGCTTTATATTGCAGTGGGTATTTCAGGGGCTATTCAGCACTTGGCTGGTATGAAAGACTCTAAGGTCATTGTGGCGATCAACAAAGATGCTGATGCTGCCATTTTCAGTGTTGCTGATTATGGTCTTGTGGCTGATCTGTTCACAGCGGTACCAGAGTTGATCAAAGAGTTGGGTTGATCGAAATTAGATTGATGAAAGAGTGGGGCATCCCACTCTTCAGCGCTAATTTTATTACTTCTTAGAACTATCTTTTGTTTTATTGAGATATTTTTTTGGCAGCCTCAAATTGACTGAGGAAGTGTTGTTCGAACGCAATTGCCAAGCCAATCATCAAAACTGCTGCACCAATCATCAAAGAAGCAATCACGCACAAAATCACCAACCAGCCTGAAGCACTTTTTTGTCCGCTGTTGGCATTGAATTGAGCATCCCACTTTTCATCCGGTCTTAAGCCAAACACAATGGTGGTTAGTAAGCTGGCCTCGAATGAAATAAATCCAATGGCTGCCAAAATCCAACCTAAGGCAGAAGACATATCACTGGCACCCAATAATTTCCAGCCCAAAATGCCTGCAAATAGGCTGACCATGTGCAACCAAGCCCATGGACTGCTAAGACCTTTTAGGTAAAAAACATTGAAACCAGTGCTTGGGAAAAAAAGACCCAAGGCGCAGAAGAGAAGTTTATTTTTATGCATGAACTGATTGTATTGATTTAATGAGTCAGCGTTTTAATCTCTTAATCAAATTCTCTGATTTGAGCAGCTTAGTTTTTGAGTGAAAAGCTTAAAACCTCATTGTCACGGGTCATGATCAAGAGACGGTCACCGTCGCGCACGATGCTGCGATAGTTACTCAGATGACTCAAAAATTTATATTCCAATTCGCTGGCAGCAGGATCGCAGGCTTTGCGGGTCCCGGCTATTTTTTCTAATACAAAGCCTTTGTCTCCCACTTGAACTTGAGCTGTATAAAGATTGCAACCCGAGTGCCCGCTGACAGATTTGCCATCTGATGAAAAGTTAAGAGTCAGAGGATTCTTATTTTCACCATGTGGAATGGATCTTTGACGGGTTTTTCCATCATTGGGGCTCGTGTAATGCCATCTAATCAAGGTCCATTGACTGGCTTGTACATCCTGAATGGCAGGCGCGTTCACCGCGTTACAGGGAGGCATGACTTGGGCGCAAGCACCCAGCAAAAGACTGGAACTGGCCAAGAGTGTCAAAAATAGGGTCGATGGTCTTAAATTAGTCATGCTTACCTTTAAATTTTGGTCTTCTGGGCAATTCTGCGATAGAATACGTGGTTTATTTCAGCATTGTAAGGAAATCACATGGTCGTCATTCGACTCGCACGTGGCGGTTCTAAAAATCGTCCATTCTTTAGCATCGTAGCTACAGACAAACGCAATCGTCGTGACTCGAACTTTATCGAGCGCATCGGTTATTACAATCCTAGCGCAGTAGAAACTGAACAAGGTTTTCGTATTGCTCAGGATCGTTTGACTTATTGGCAAGGCGTTGGTGCTCAGTTGTCACCAACAGTAGCACGTTTACTTAAGGGTGCTCCTAAGGCCTAAGTTGTAAGTCTTGGTTGATGGAGGCTCTCATGAGTACTGCAATGAAAAGTACTGCAACGAGTTCTCCATCTGACCTAGTTCTTGTCGGGCATGTGCTCGACGCTCAAGGGATCAGGGGTTTGGTGAAAATCAAACCTTATTCAAAAGAGCCCTTAGCTTTATTCTCAGCGCCGCTTGTTTGGTTATCTAAGCCTCCAGCCTTGGCTGACTTGGCTCGACCTATGGCTGTTAAAACTGCCAAAGAGCACAGTGGGCAAATCTTGCTTGGTTTAGAAGATATCAATGATCGTGATCAAGCCTTAACCCTCAAAGGTTCTGCGGTTTACGTTAGTCGCGCGGATTTTCCTGAAGAAGAAGACGATAGCTTTTATTGGGTTGATCTGATTGGCTTGCCTGTGATCAATGAGCAGGGCGAGTCCTTGGGATTGGTCGTTGATTTAATGGACAACGGCGCACAATCAATTCTATGTGTTCGCATGGACGGTCAAAAAGAGGATCGTTTGATTCCATTTATTGAATCTGTTATCAAATCAGTCAATAAAGATGCAAATGATCCGCAACGTCAAATCACTGTGGACTGGCAGTTAGACTGGTAAATCCTTTATATGATGTGGCCATGCGTTTTGATCTTGTAACCATCTTCCCTGAAATGTTTTCTGCTTTGACCTCTTGGGGGGTCACAGGCAGAGCTTTCGAGCAGGGCTTGGCGACGATTCATACTTGGAACCCAAGGGACTTTACCCAAGACGCCAGAAGAACGGTCGATGACCGTGCCTATGGTGGTGGTCCTGGCATGGTCATGATGGCAAAACCCTTGGAAGACACCCTTGATGCTGTGGCAAAAGATCAGGAGCAAAAGGCTAAAAAAGGCCCGGTGATCTTGTTATCGCCACAGGGTGAGCGATTTACTCAGAAAAAAGCCAAATATATTAAGGATTTAGGAGTTGTGACCCTGTTGTGTGGTCGTTACGAGGCAATTGATCAGCGTTTGGTCGAGCGCCGCGTGGATGAAGAGCTGAGTTTGGGGGATTTTGTGGTTTCTGGGGGCGAAATACCCGCCATGGCCGTGATGGATGCCGTGATTCGTTTGATCCCTGGAGCCCTTGGAGATGCTGATTCTGTGGCCCAAGATAGCTTTATGGAAGGGCTTTTGGACTGTTTTCACTACACCAGGCCCGAAAATTATGAAAATTTATTGGTTCCGGACGTGCTTTTAGGCGGACATCACGCTAAAATAGCGGATTACCGTCGGAAACAATCTTTGGAGCTGACGTTAAAGCGGCGACCTGATTTAATCATTCAGGCACGCCAGCAAGGCTTGTTGAGTTCTGCAGATGAAGCTTTTTTAGCCTCTTTGCAAAAATAAAACAGGGTTTTAAACCGCATCCTCTACCAAGTCCGTTTATTCGGAATACAACGTTGGTACGATGCTATAGGAGTTGTAATGAACATTATTGAATCAATTGAGCAAGAAGAGATTGCTCGTCTAACAGCCAACAAAACGCTTCCTGCGTTTGCACCTGGCGATACAGTTGTTGTGAACGTTAACGTGGTTGAAGGTAACCGCAAACGTGTGCAGGCTTACGAAGGTGTTGTGATTGCTAAACGCAATCGTGGTTTGAACTCAAGCTTCATCGTTCGCAAGATTTCATCTGGCGAAGGTATTGAGCGTACATTCCAAACATACTCACCATTGATCGCTAGCGTTGAAGTGAAGCGTCGCGGTGATGTGCGTCGTGCTAAGTTGTACTACTTGCGTGATCGTTCTGGTAAATCAGCACGTATCAAAGAGAAGCTACAAGCTCGCACAAAAGAAGTTGCTGCTGAGTAATCAGTACCAATTTTTTATGCAAAGGCAGCTTCGGCTGCCTTTGTGCTTTTTGGAGCAATGAATTACCTGGCTTCAGATAAACTAGAACTCATGTCACGTTCAGCAGATTCTTCACCTAAAACTTCTGGTACTTCTCAATCTATTTTTGATCCAAGAGAAGTACCAATTGTTTCTAGAGATAGTCATATGCCAGCCATTGAGCGATCTTTTTTAACGCCTGATGCACTGCGTTTTAGATTTACTCAGGAGAAGCATTGGGAAGCTGAAGTGACCGATGAAAATCGAGCAGCACTGGCCAGAGAGGGATCAGTCAGGGCCGGCCGTGGAGATAAGCTGACGCCAGCCGCAGTGCTTATTCCCCTGGTTGTTTATGGCCATGAATTAAAAATCCTGCTGACACAAAGAACAGCTCATTTACATGATCATCCAGGTCAGATCAGTTTCCCTGGCGGGCGCTGCGACCCACAAGATAAATCTGTCATTGATACGGCTTTGCGTGAAGCAGAGGAAGAGATCGGACTTCCGGCCACCAGAGTTGAAGTACTTGGCTCATTACCCCATTACTTGACCATCACAGGCTATCAAGTCACCCCGGTAGTGAGCTTGGTGGATGCGGGACATGAGTATCAGCGAGATGAATTTGAGGTGGCTGATATCTTTGAAGTGCCGATGGATTATTTAATGAACCCGCATCATCATGAACAAAGAATGTGGCAAAGCCCACAAGGCTACCGTCGTTTTTATGCCATGCCTTATGAAAATAAGTTCATTTGGGGAGCAACTGCAGGTATGCTACGGAATCTTTATCACTTTTTAAAAGCATGACATTTTTCTCACTTCTCTTCGCTCTGATTGCTGAGCAATACAAGCCAGTTGAAAAAAATCATTGGGTCCATCGCATCACCCATGGCTGGTTAGATTTCATTGTTAAGAATATCGACACTGGCGCAGAGCGCAGTGGTCGTTTGGCTTGTGTGGCTGCCCTGATTCCTCCGGTTGTTCTTGTTTTAGCCATTCATATTGTTTTACTGGCTACTCAACCAATGCTGGCTTTTGTTTGGAATGTCCTGATTGTTTATTTGTTTTTAGGATTTAGACAATTCAGCCATCCATTCACGGCCATCCATGAAGCTTTGCTAGAGCGTGATTTAGACACTGCACGTCAATTACTTGCTGAATGGCAGGGCGCAGGTGTTAATACTGAGACCATGAGCGAATCAGAGGTGATTCGTTTAACCCTTGAGCAAGCGATCATCGGCGCTCACCGTCATGTATTTGGCCCTATCTTTTGGTTCATGTTGCCTTTTGGCCCTGCTGGCGTGGTTTTATATCGCTTGAGTGAAACTGCAGCGCAACGCTGGCCTGCACAGGCAAGCAGTTCTTTGGGTAGTGCGGCCAGAAGTTTGTTTCAGATCATCGATTGGATTCCGGTGCGCTTAACAGCAATCGGCTTTGCTATTGTTGGTAATTTTGAAGATGCCATTTACGGTTGGCGCTTTCATTTACGCAAATGGAGCAATGAACTTGAGGCCATCATTTTGGCAGCAGGTGCGGGTGCATTGGGTGTTCGTTTAGGGGCGCCATTGCCTGAGCCAGACAGTGATGAAGCCTTGCGCATGGCTGAATCAGGAGAGCCACCTGTTTACGATATAGGCATTGAAGCTTCTTTGCGCAGCTTGCGTTCTGCAGTTGGCCTTGTTTGGCGCGCAGTGATTCTTTGGTTGACGCTGATTGCTTTGATGACTATTTCAGTTTGGCTTGGATAGTATCTGCGTTATGGGATTCATGTCGTAACTGACGAAATAATTCCACGCGCTGTGCTGAAATAGTTCCTGAATCTACAGCAGCTCTGACAACGCATCCTGGTTCATCACCATGGCTGCAGTTATGAAACTTGCACTTCCCGAGCAAGGGCCTGAATTCAATAAAAGCATGTTGTAGCTCACTTTCTGAGAGGTGAGCTAAACCAAATTCCTGAAATCCTGGTGAGTCTATCAATGCGCCAGCAAAAGACTTGATAGAAGTGTTGCTAGCAGGTAAGTCGTAATAACGACAAGCGGTGGTGGTGTGCTTGCCACTGTCTAACTTCTTAGAATGTTCTTGAGTTTGAGCCGCTGCATCAGGAATCAAAGCATTCAGTAGGGTTGATTTACCCATGCCTGATTGACCAACTAAGACTGATACGCGGCCCTGAACATGCGGCAGCAAAGCCTCTACTGAGCCAGGATCATGTTTGACTGACATTTCATGAACGGGATAACCCATCGCAATATAGGGCTCGAGCATCTTGCGCGCAGCAGGCAACTTATTGGGCAGGTCACATTTATTCAAAATGATTCTGGGGATGATGCCGGCTGTTTCAGCAGCAATCACTGCTCGACCCAAGAGGTCTGGAGAGAAGCCTGGTTCAGTTGCAAGTACGATCAAGATTTGATCAACATTGCTAGCAATCGATTTACTCTTATAAGCGTCTGAGCGATACAAAAGATTCTTACGTTCAACTATTTTTTCAATGACTGCCTGTTCAGGGCCAGTCTCTTGAACTTCTAAAATATCGCCAACAGCACCCAAATGTTGCTTGCCGCGTGAAGTTACTTGATACAAAGCTTGGGCACTGATGCCAGCCTCATCCTCAATTGCTCTGGCCAAATAATGTCGGCCATATGAAGCAACGAGAAGGGCTTTGAATGATTTCATCAAACTATCTTACTGCCATGCTTTGTAAATGAGCAATGCGCAAAGGGGCTGGCGGATGCGAGTCATAAAATTTCGAGTAAAGCGGGTCCGGTGTAAGGGTTGCCGCATTGTCTTGATATAACTTGACCAAAGCACTGATCAGATCATTGGCTGAGGATTTTTCAGCAGCAAAAGCATCGGCTTCGTATTCATGTTTGCGCGAACCCATGCTGTTGATCGGTGTCAAAAAGAAACCAAATACAGGCAAGACTAAACTGAACAGCGCCAACGCCAAACCAGCGTTATAACCATTAAGGTCTGGTGTGATGCCCAAGCTTAAATAGAACCAAGCCTTGGTTGAAATCCAACCCAATAAGGCGAGTACCAAAAAGCTCAAAGCAAACGACTGGATCAAGCGCTTGCGTATGTGTTGGCGTTTGAAGTGTCCTAATTCATGGGCCAAAACTGCTTCAATCTCTTCGGGATTTAAACGCTCAATCAATGTATCAAAAAACACAATGCGTTTTGCTTTGCCCATGCCCGTGAAATAAGCATTGCCATGAGCGCTGCGCTTGCTGCCATCCATGATGAAAAGACCCTGGCTGGTGAAGTCACAGCGCTTGAGTAAACCTTCAATACGATCTTTCAAGGGACCATCTTCCAGGGGTTTAAATTTATTGAATAGAGGGGCGATGAAGGTCGGAAATAGCCAAAGTAGCAATGCATTAAAGCCTACCCACACAAACCAAGTCCAGACCCACCAATATTGACCAGCCTCAGTCATCAATGTCAGTACAACCCACAATAGTGGCAAACCTATGGCAAGACCTAGCAAAATACCTTTGAACATGTCTGCGAAAAATAGGGCTGGTGTCATTCTGTTAAAGCCAAATTTCTCTTCGATGCCAAATTGACGATGCCAAGAAAATGGTAAATCAATGATGCCCGTGATCAAGCTGATTGACACCAACAAAGCCATTTGTTGCGGAACGCCTGGACCTAATAAATCCAAAGTGTAGTCATGTAGGAGTTGTAAGCCCCCCAACAGGGTGAAGCCGATCAAAATAACTACTGATAAAGCAATCTCGAATAAGCCAAGACGTAATTTGGTCATGGTGTAGTCGGCTGCTTTGCGATGATCGGTGAGCGTTACTTTGCTGGCAAATTCTGCTGGAACCTGATCGCGATGCAATGCAATGTGACGCATGTGGCGAGAGGCCAAGTAGTAACGAGTTGCAACACTGAGGGCTAAGCCCAAAAGAAAAATCAAAGTAAATGTCATGTGTTCGCTAAAAATGTTGAGAACCTATCGGAGGATTCTGATTAATGGGGCTATTTTTACACAAAACGATCTTTACGAATAAAGGACCTGCTGGGATCGCAGACATAGTAAAAAGCCCTTTATAAGGATTGAAGTACTTTTGAAATTTTTAAAGTAGGACAATCATCCCGCAGGTGTAATAATCACCAAAATGCTGTTTTATTGAGGAAGATGGTCGTTTTGCATCAAGTCTCACGAAACCAAATAAAATCACCCAATTAACTTTGCAGATTCGCAGTAAAAATAACAGGAATTGCTAAATACAAATGAGTACAACCAGAAAAAACGATCGTTTGGTATGGGTAGATATGGAGATGTCCGGTCTTCAGCCAGAAACAGATCGTATTTTAGAAATTGCCATGATCGTGACGGATGGGGATTTGAACATCGTTGCTGAAGGACCTGTTTTGGTGGTTCATCAGGAGGATGCTGTTTTAGATCGCATGGATGCTTGGAACAAAGGCACTCACGGCAAATCTGGTTTGATTGATAAAGTAAAGGCATCCACTTTGACTGAAGCAGACGTTGAAGCAGAGTGCTTGGCTTTTTTAAAGCAACATGTGAAATCCAGTATTTCTCCGATGTGCGGTAATACCATTCATCAGGATCGTCGCTTCATGAATCGTTACATGCCTAAACTGGAGGCATATTTCCATTATCGAAACATCGATGTTTCAACCATTAAGGAATTGTGTAAACGTTGGCAGCCTGAAATTGCCAAAGGCTTCTCAAAGCAGCAAGCACACACAGCTTTGGCTGACATCATTGAGTCCGTCGAAGAGCTTCGCTATTACAGAGAGAAACTATTTATTCCAACCGTTGGTGACGAACCAATCGTTGAGGGTAATTAAGCTCAAAAATACTCAATAAAAGAAAACCATGCTTTCTCAAGACGCCAATATGTTTTTAAGAATCGCCGCCATCATCACGCCGGTGGTGCTGATCATTTTGGTGGGTTGGTTGTATGGTCGCAAAGCTCATCCTGATATGTCAGGTATCAATCGCGCAACCTTGGATGTGATTGCACCACTCTTGGTAGTTTCCGCCTTCGTGAGCAAAGACTTTGAATTACTTGATCAATGGAGCTTATTGCTGTGCGGTGTTGCTGTGGTTTTGGGCTCAGGTATTTTGGCTTGGCCGATCGCTAAGATCTCAGGCATGGACCCTAAAACATTTGTGCCGCCGATGATGTTCAATAACTGCGGCAATATGGGTTTGCCTTTAGCAGTATTTGCTTTTGGTGCTGCGGGCCTTGCTCCTGCTGTGGCTTTGTTTGCAATCTCAAATTTGATGCACTTCACCCTCGGGGTCAAACTGGTCAATCCAAGAGCCTCAGTCAAAGGCGTCTTTGCTAATCCAATGGTGATTGCCACCATCTTGGGAGTCTTCCTCTCAAGTACCAAGCACCTTTACACCTTGCCAGAGCCTTTGTATCAATCCATCAAATTATTGGGTGACGCCACCGTGCCATTGATGTTGTTTTCACTAGGTGTGCGCATGAAGGATGCTAATTTAAAACATTGGCGTGAAGGATTTTTAGGTGCAGCGATTTGCCCAATTGTGGGACTGACAGTTGCTTTGATCATTGCACCATTTATTGAGATGACCGATCTTCAAAAAGGACTATTGTTTGTATTCGCGAGTTTGCCACCAGCCGTATTGAACTTCTTGGTGGCTGATCGCAATAAACAAGATCCTGAACTCGTTGCCTCGATTGTTCTACTTGGCAATTTATCTGCGATGATTTTCGTGCCGATTGGCTTGTACCTCGGCTTGAGGTAAAAGCCTAATCTTCTTATTTCGCTCTGATAGCCGATTTAGGGCGGAATGCTTTGATCACACTTTCATTGGTCTCTACATAAGGACCGCCGATCAAATCAATGCAGTAGGGCACAGCGGCAAAAATACCTGGAACGATTGATTTACCATCGGCATCCTTTAAGCCTTCCAAGGTCTCTTGAATCGCTTTTGGTTGTCCTGGCAGATTGATGATCAAGGCTGCATGGTTCTCGATTTCTCGAAGGGCAGCAACCTGCCTAGATAAAATAGCCGTAGGAACGAATTTAAGGCTGATTTGGCGCATTTGCTCAGCAAAGCCTGGCATCTCTCTGCTGGCCACTCAACCAACCTCATCCACCAGTTCCTTGATGGTTTTGGAAATCAATTCTTTTTCATCGGGAATTAAACGAGACTCCATGTGCCAAGGAGATGTCAGGGCTTTAGAAAACCAAGATTCAAGGGCTGGGATGCCTTCATCTTGATAAACCCCACTGCTGGCGCGATCTGAAATTGAAATCAAGCCAATCCAAATTTCATCTGGATGTTGGCGTTTTGTATTTTTAGTATTGGTATTTTTTGCACTCATACGTCAATTCTAGCTATGATTGCGGAATGTTTTCACATTCACCCACACAATTACAAGAATTAGTCTCTTTTTTATTGGCTGAAGCCAAGGCTTTGGGCGCTACAGATGCTGCCGCAGAGCTTTCTGAGGGCAGTGGCTTATCGGTCTCGGTTCGCAAAGGTAATATTGAAACCATTGAGCAAAATCTTGATAAACAGGCGGGCGTCACAGTATTCATTGGCCAAAGACGTGGTAACGCTGGTACCAGTGATTTTTCAAAAGAATCTCTTAAAGCCAGCGTTAAAGCAGCTTTTCACATTGCACAGCACACCGCTGAAGATGATTGTGCCGGATTAGCTGAAGCAGATTTATTAGAAAAAAATCCCAAAGATTTGGACTTGTACCATCCTTGGAATATCAATACTGCCGAAGCTGTAGAAATTGCCAGAGATGCTGAGCGCGGCGCTTTTGCTGTGAGTAAAAACATCACCAACAGTGATGGTGCAACTGTTTCTGCACAGCAGTCACATTTCATGTTGGGCACCAGCAATGGTTTCATGGGTGGCTATGCCATCTCTCGTCACTACATTGCCTGCACACCAATTGCTAGTGCGTCAAATAAAAAAGGTGCTGCCATGCAGCGTGATGATTGGCACACAACAGCTCGTGCGCCAGAAGACTTGGCCAGACCTCAAGACGTTGGCGCTTATGCTGCTAAAAGAGCTTTGGCAAGATTAGGTGCGCGATCGATTTCGACCAGACATTGCCCAGTTTTGTTTGAAGCCCCATTGGCTGTTGGCTTGGTGGGAGCATATGTGCAAGCCACCTCTGGTGGAGCCTTGTACAGAAAGTCTAGCTTCTTGCAAGATAGTTTGGGTAAAACTATTTTTCCTAAACACATTGATCTATTGGAAGAGCCACACATTCCTCGTTTAACAGGCAGTGCCCCATTTGATGAAGAGGGTGTCAGAACTCGTTCGCGCAAAGTGATTGATGCGGGTGTTGTGCAGGGATACTTCTTATCCACTTACTCAGCCAGAAAGTTGGGCATGCAAACCACTGGTAATGCGGGTGGTTCTCATCAATTGCAATTCAAGAGTCGCTTAACAAAACCATCTGATGATTTGCCTGCCATGTTGAAAAAAATGGGTACTGGCTTATTGGTCACAGATCTTATGGGCCAGGGCGTTAACTATGTGAATGGTGATTATTCACGAGGTGCTTTTGGATATTGGGTCGAGAATGGTGTGATTGTTCATCCTGTTGAAGAAATCACCATTGCAGGCAATCTGAATGATATGTTCAAGCAAATCGTGGCTATCGGCGCAGACACTCTGGTGCGTGGCACCAAAGAGACGGGTTCAATACTGATTGAAAATATGACCGTGGGCGGTCGCTAATTCATTGACCGCTTTGTGAACTCTTAAAGCTTGCTGGTGTAGGTCACAAAGGCATACGCCAGCGTGCCATTGTGATGCTCTTCTCTTGAAACTTCTTCCCAGAGCATGTCATCGACATCAGGGAAAAAAGCGTCGCCATCAATTTCAATATCCACTTCAGTGATGATGAGCTTATCGACATACATCAAAGCTTCATCATAAATTTGTGCGCCGCCAATGATGAAGGCTTTTTCAACGCCAGAGCAGGCATCAATCGCATCCTCTAGAGATGTGAATGTTTCCGCTCCCTCGGCTTTAAATTCTGGATTGCGACTCACAACGATGTTGCGTCTGCCAGGCAGTGGTCTACCCAAAGATACCCAAGTGTTACGGCCCATGATGATGGGGTAACCCAAAGTGGTATTTTTAAAGTGTTTTAAATCTTCTGGTAGATGCCAAGGCAGAGTGTTGTTCACACCGATTACGCCATTTTTAGCGCGCGCAACAATGATGGCTAATTCCACAACAATCCTTTGATTAAATTGCTACAGGAGCTTTGATGGCGTCATGGTGCTGATAGCCAATGAGTTCAAAGTCTTCGTATTCGTAGTCAAAAATAGAAGCAGGTTTGCGTCGAATATTCAATTTTGGCAAAGGCAAAGGTTGACGCGATAACTGAAGTTTCACTTGCTCCATGTGATTGGAGTACAAGTGGCAATCACCACCTGTCCAAATAAACTCACCTGGGGTTAAACCAGTTTGCTGAGCAATCATGTGAGTTAATAAAGCGTAGCTAGCGATATTGAATGGCACACCCAAGAAAATATCGGCACTGCGTTGATAGAGTTGGCAAGATAATTTGCCATCAGCAACATAAAACTGAAAGAAAGCGTGGCATGGTGGTAAAGCCATGCGAGGAATCTCGGCAACGTTCCATGCTGAAACAATTAAACGACGAGAATCAGGATTGTTTTTGATCTGATCCATCAACTGACTGATTTGGTCAACGTGTTCACCATTGGGTGCTGGCCATGAGCGCCACTGATAACCATAAATTGGACCGAGCTCACCGTCTTCTTTGGCCCACTCATCCCAAATGCTCACACCACGTTCTTTTAACCAATTGTTATTGGTGCTGCCTTGCAAAAACCAAAGCAATTCAATGATGATTGATTTGAGGTGTAACTTTTTAGTAGTTACAACAGGAAATCCCTCTTGTAAATCAAAGCGCATTTGATGGCCAAACACTGAAACAGTGCCCGTGCCAGTACGGTCTGATTTGTGGGTTCCTTTGGCCAAAACATGGCTCATGAGATCAAGATATTGCTGCATATCAGAATTCTACTACTTGCTAAAAGTAACCACGTGATCGGCCACTAATTTGATGCCAATTTTCTCACCAATGGCGTGGTTATGGTGACTTGGCACCATGGTCAGTAAGCGTTGACCAGAGTCCAATTGAACTGTGTACAAGAAGTCGCCGCCACGGAAAGCTTTGGTGATCACTTCCGCTTGAAGAGGGCTGTCATCATCATGAACAATGTCGTCTGCTCGCAAAAGAACATCGACTTCTTCATTTGGTAAGCCATAGCTTGCTTGAGGTAATGGTAGTAAGCCTAATTCAATTTCTACAGAAGGACCTGGTTTGGTGACTCCTGGGACAAATACACCGTAACCAACAAAGTCAGCAACAAAGCGCGTGGCAGGGCGGTGGTAGAGGTTGTAGGCGCTGTCCCACTGAACCAAGCGACCATCCACCATCACGCCAACATCATCAGCAATCGCAAATGCTTCAAATTGATCATGTGTGACCAATAAAGCAGTTGTGCCATTGGCCTTCAAAATATCTCGGACTTCTCCGGCTAAGCGCTCACGCAAATCCACATCCAAATTAGAGAATGGTTCATCCAAGAGTAGTAGTTCTGGTTCTGGAGCCATGGCCCGAGCCAAAGCCACACGTTGTTGTTGGCCGCCTGATAGTTCATGGGGGTAGCGATACCCAACATTGTTCAGGCCCACTCGCTCAAGCCATTCCTCTGCCTTGTGTAAAGCTTCTTTTTGACTCAATTCTCTTAAGCCAAAGGCCACGTTCTGAGCATTGGTTAAATGGGGGAAGAGGGCATAGTCTTGGAAAACAACGCCAACACGCCTTTTTTCTGGGGCGATTGAGAAATCTTTTGAACTAACGATTTGCTTATCAAGCGTGATGGTGCCATTTTGGATGGGCTCAAAACCACAAATTGCTCGTAAAACAGTTGATTTACCGCAGCCTGAAGGTCCTAGCAAACAGCCAATCTTGCCATGGTCTAAATGCATGCTCAAGCCTTGTACGACATGGTTCCAGCTACCAGACTTCTCACCTGGATAACCCACATCAATGGCCTCAATATTTAAATGAATTGGTTGCGTATCGATAATCATTCTTATAATTATCCCATCTTGCGACCACGAATAACACCCATACTCTTATCTTTGGTATTGGCTTTGCCAATATTAGGGATTTTTGCCGCACTTCTGAACCCTCAGTCCAGCAGTGGCGGCGTACTTGGCCACCTATTAAGCACGGTCTTGCCAGGCTATGCATGGACCACCTTGATCTTGGCTTTAGGGGTCACAGTGGGTGTTGCCAGCATGGGCATCATCACAGCGTGGTTGGTAGCTACTTGTGAGTTTCCAGGTAAAAGAGTTTTTGAATGGGCTTTGATCTTGCCATTGGCCATGCCAACCTATGTGATGGCTTATGCCTACACAGATTTTTTTCAATTCTCAGGACCAATTCAAACTCTCTTACGAGATTTATTGGGTGTCGATCGCTTGCCTTGGTTCCCCGAACCAAGGTCTCTCTGGGGCGCGATTTGCGTTTTGAGCCTGGCTTTGTACCCATATGTCTATCTTTTGTGCCGCACGGCTTTTTTAGAGCGCAGTCCTCGTTTGATTGAGGCGGCAAGAACACTTGGGGCTGGTCCTTGGGGAGCTTTTTGGCAAGTCGCTTTACCGATGGCAAGACCAGCCACCATGGCAGGTGTGGCTTTGGCATTGATGGAGGCGGTCGCTGATTACGGTGCCATGTCTTATTTTGGCGTGCAAACCATGACCACTGGTATCTACAGGGCTTGGTTGAGCATGGGTGATCGTATGGCAGCGGTGCAGTTGTCTGCTGCATTATTGGGCATCATTTTCTTACTGCTACTTTTAGAACATGCCAGTCGTCGCAAAATGCGTTTTGCCACATCAGGTCAGCGCTTCAGACAAATCAAACCTTGGCGACTTCAAGGAAGAAAAGCTTTTTGGGCTAGCTTGGCTTGCTTCTTACCTCTGCTCTTTGGTTTTATCTTGCCCGTCATCATCATGGCCTATCTGGCCATTTCAAGTGGCGAGAGTTTGAATGAGCGTTATTGGAGTTGGTTGGGTAATACCATCACTCTATCGACCATCACAGCGATTTGTGCCGTTGCCATTGCCGTTTGGTTGGCCTACAGCGCAAGACTTGCCAAAGGTGGCTTGCAACAAATAGTGAACCGTATGGTCAGTTTGGGTTATGCCGTACCAGGAGCTGTTTTAGCGGTGGGTATTTTGGTCTTGTTAGGACAGTTGGATATTGCTTGGTTGATATCTGGTTCAGTGGTGATTTTGGTTTATGCGTATTTGACGCGCTTTTTATCTTCTAGTTTGCAAACAGTTGAAGCTGGCTTGAGCAAAATCACGCCAAGTATGGATGCCAGCGCCATGAGTTTGGGATCCGGTCGCTGGGAATTATTGAGAAAAATTCACTTGCCCTTGTTGCGCCGTAGCTTGTTAACGGCTGGCTTACTTGTGTTTGTTGATGTCATGAAAGAGTTGCCAGCCACTTTGGTTTTGCGACCCTTCAACTTTGACACCTTGGCAGTTGTGACTTATCAGTTGGCATCGGATGAACGTTTGGCTGAAGCAGCTTGGCCAGCATTGACGATTGTGTTGGCAGGTCTTCTGCCAGTGATCATCCTCTCAAGAGCGATGTCTAAGGACTAAGCTTGTGGCGTGACGCCAAGAATTTCATGAAGTTTGGGCGAGGTGGTTGTGTATTGCAGGTGTATGACTTGCCCAGGGTGAATGTGAGCAGCGCATCCATAAGCTGCCAAGGTTGCCTCATGAAAACCGCACACGATTAATTTCTTTTTGCCAGGGTAGGTGTTGATGTCGCCCACTGCGAAAATACCAGCAGTACTGCTTTGAAACTTTTCTGTGTCTACCAGCACTTGTTTATTTTCTAAATCGATGCCCCAATCAGCAATGGGTCCAAGCTTTGGTGAAATACCAAGCAAAGGAAGTAAGGCATCTAAGCGTAGATGATGTGTTTGACCATTAAAGTCTGCGACCTCTAAGCTACTTAACTTTTCATCAGTTACTGTGAAGTTGGTGACTTGTCCGACTTGAACTCTGATCGAGCCTTCGGCGCACAAGCTTTGAAAGCGTTGAATCAACGATTCTTCAGCTTTAAAAACATCACGTCTGTGAACCAAGGTGATACTTTTGGCAATGCCAACTAAAGCAACAGCGGCCTCAAGAGCGGCAGTTTCTCCGCCGTTGATGACCACATCTTGATTGGCATATTGTTTGGCTTGACCCAATCTATAAAAGACTTGTTTGTCTTCGTAAGAATCAATTCCAGGTAATGACAATTTACGGGGTTTGAATGCACCCACACCAGCAGAAACGATGATGACTTTGCTGATGAAGCTCTCTTGTGATGTTTGCACATCAAAGCGACCATCATTGCGTTTGTTAACCAAGGTAACTTCTTGGTTAAAGTGAGAAGGTGTTTTTAAAACTTTGATTTGTTCTTGCAAACGATCAATTAACTCTTGACCAGTGCAAAAAGGAATTCCAGGAATGTCGTAGATTGGTTTGTCAGCATAGAGTTCAACGCATTGACCACCTGCTTGAGGAAGGGCATCAATCAAATGTGCTTTGATGCCTAAAAGACCTAACTGAAATACTTGAAAGATACTTTAGCGAACTAACTCGCTTAGTTTATTTTTCTTATCTTTCCAGTCATCTGCATCAGGCAAGCCTTCTTTTGACTTAGTGATTGATGGCCACTTGGCTGCTAGTTCAAGATTGAGTTTGATGTAGGCTTGTTGATCACCGGGTACATCATCTTCAGCATAAATTGCATTCACTGGACATTCTGGAACGCAGACTGCGCAATCAATGCACTCGTCCGGATCAATCACCAAGAAGTTAGGGCCTTCACGGAAACAATCAACTGGGCAAACGTCTACGCAATCGGTGTACTTACAACGAATACAGGCTTCAGTTACAACATAAGTCATGGCATCAATCTCAAGTAAGACGAAAACCGTTATTTTATCTTAGACGGGGCAAAATATTGCAGATAGCCTTATTCTTTGGCGTGTCATCGGCATTTCTAAGTGATTTAAATCAATGACATACAATAAAGAAAACCAAGAAAACGTATAAAAATAGGAGACAAATATGTCACAAAATGCACAAAAACCGAAGATTTTGGTAGCGCGCGCGATTTTTCCAGATTTATTAGCTGAGTTGGAGAAGGTTGCGATTGTTCAATCAAACCAGGATGACCACCTTTGGAATGCGGCCGATTTGAAAGCGGCTTTGGCTGATAAAGATGCTGCCATCGTATCGGGCGGTGAGCGCGTTGATGCCGATATTCTGAAAGCTTCCCCAAATTTAAAAATTGTTTCAAACATTGCCGTTGGTTATAACAACCTAGATATGCCAGCTTTTAAAGCGGCTAATGTGATGGCTACCAACACACCTGATGTGTTGACGGATACCACTGCTGATTTTGGTTTTACTTTAATGATGGCAACAGCTCGTCGTGTGACTGAGAGTGAGCATTGGTTAAGAGCCGGTCATTGGGCTAAGTTCTCCATTTGCGATGCACCACTTTCAATGGATATTCATCACTCCACTTTGGGCATCATGGGTATGGGTCGTATTGGTCAGGCCATTGCCAAACGTGCGCGTGGTTTCAATATGAATGTGAAGTACTTTAATCGCTCACGCTTACCTGAAGATTTAGAAAAAGAATGTGGTGCTACTTATGTAGATCGTGAAACTTTGCTCAAAGAATCTGATCACATTATTTTGGTCATGCCGTACACCCCAGAGAACCATCATCTCTTTGGTGAAAAAGAATTGAATTTAATGAAACCGACCGCAACCCTTGTGAATATTGCGCGTGGTGGCATTGTTGATGAGTTGGCTTTGGCTAAGGCTCTTAAGGAAAACAGAATTTTTGGCGCAGGCTTGGATGTATTCGAAGGTGAGCCCAAAGTGATTCCGGAATTATTGGCGCTGAAGAATGTGGTCTTAGCTCCGCATATGGCAAGCGCTACAGAGAAAACTAGAAGAGCGATGATTCAGTTGGCGATTAAAAATTGTTTGGCAGGTTTGAATGGTCAAACACCGCCAAATTTATTGAAAGCTTGAAGCTAGAAAGATTCGACTCGAAAGATTCGAATTAAAACCTAGGAATTAAAAAGCCTAGAATTAATCTTGAGCAGTAGGTGTTTTGGTGTCATTGACGGTGGTTTCTTTAACAGCCACCTCGATGCCGCCAAACCTATCGGCTACCCAGTTATAAACTTTGCATGCCAACCATAGCAAACCAAAGCCAACCAAAGCATTCAGGATCAATGCTGAGATCACTGTGAAACCAGGTAGTTCACCATCTCTTACAAAAGCAACGAAGAGAGCCAATAAAACGATTGGCACTGAAAAACTTAAATAAACCAATACCAATGTCTTAGCTGTATGAAGAGGGTCGACATACACAATTTCTTTCTTGGTGTATTTGGTGCTTGGCATTTTATGTTTCGATGAAAAAGTTAATATTGCTTGAATTGCCGCAATTCTATACCAAATCTTATATTAATGTTGCGTTGCAATAAGGCTGCTTCATAACCCTTTGTGCTTTAAAGCCCTTCGCTTCAAAGTCTTTGCTATGAGGCTTCTTTAAACCAAGCCCTCGAATAAAACCACTCCAACGGTATCTCCGGCCTGGATGTTTTCTTGATCGTGGGCCAAAACAATGAAGCAATCTGCCTCACTCATGGAGCGCAAAACCCCTGATCCTTGTGCACCTGTGATGCGAACTGTTCTGTTACCTGTGGCATCAGTGGACAAAATACCCCTTTGAAACTCAGTGCGACCTGGGCGTTTACGGATTGCTTCCACAGTCTTGGCTTGCATCATTGGTGGAGCAACTTGAGTAGCACCACTCATGGCCAAGAGGGCATTTCTGACAAATTGATAAAAAGTCACCATCACAGCCACAGGGTTACCAGGTAAACCAAATAAAACGGCACGATGTTGATCGCCTTGGATTGAGCCAAAAGCCATTGGTCTGCCAGGGCGCATCGCAATTTTCCAAAAACTCACATCACCCAGTTCGCGCATGATTTGCTTGGTGTAGTCTGCTTCTCCAACTGAGACGCCACCGGAAGTAATCACGGCATCACAAGTCGCTGCAGCCTTGCTAAAGGTTGCACGCATCGCATCTGGATCATCTTTCACAACACCAAAATCATGAAGTTCAACATTCAAGCGACTCAGCATTCCAAAAAGGGTGTAGCGATTGCTGTCATACACACAGCCTTCATCTAATGGCTGACCAATCGAGCGAAGCTCATCACCGGTTGAGAAAAATCCAACTTTGAGACGACGTTTGACAGTTACGGAACCAATTCCAAGTGAGGCAATCAAACCTAAATCAGATGGTCTGATAATCTTGCCGGCAGATAAGGCTGCTTGGCCAATCGAAAGATCCTCGCCTTTTAAGCGACGGTTATCGCCAGCCTTGATCACTGATGATTGAAACTGGATTTGATCGCCATCCACTTTGACTAATTCTTGAGGAATGGTGGTATCGCAACCGGCAGGCATCACTGCACCTGTCATGATGCGAACACATTGACCATGACTCACCATACCCTCAAAAGCATTGCCGGCAAAACCTTTGCCAATCATTGTTAAGGAGGTCACGCCATCTTTAACAATCGATGCTCCGCTAAAAGCATAGCCATCCATGGCTGAGTTATCAGCAGATGGGACATTGATGGGGGAGATGATGTCATTGGCTAGAACTCGTCCCAATGAGTCATAGATAGAAACTGTTTCAGTTTCAAGTGCCAGTGATGCTGGCCTGACAAACTCATCAACAATTTTTGTGGCAACTTCAACCCGTAATGACTCTGGATCATAGTCGGACATGCAAGTAACAACTGAATTGAGAGTAGGTAATGAGCTCATCTAAATATGTCTTGTTATAGCTGATGAAAATGCTTAGCCACCGATGTATGACATTTCAACTTTGCGCTTACCTTCCATTTCTGGGGAGCCGCGCAATTCAGAATATCGATCGGTGCGATGAGACCAGACTTGCGCAATGGCATTGCTGATCTCTAAATCTGATTTGCCAGCACGCAGCAGAGCTTTTAAGTCATGGCCTTCTGTGGCAAATAAACACAAATACATTTTTCCTTCAGTTGACAAGCGAGCTCTTGAACAATCTTTACAAAAAGCTTGTGTCACACTTGAAATCACGCCTACTTCACCAGACCCATCAAGATAGCGCCAGCGCTCAGCAACTTCACCAGGGTAGTTCGGGTCGATATTGGTTAATGGGAAGGCTTCATGAATCTTCGCAATCACGTCAGCAGAAGGTAGAACCTCTGTCATATTCCAACCATTGGATGCACCCACGTCCATGAATTCAATGAAACGCAAAATCACATCGCTGCCTTTGAAGTATTTGGCCATTGGAATGATCTCATGATCATTTGTACCCTTTTTAACAACCATATTGACTTTGATATTTTTAAAGCCAACTTCACGAGCTGCCTCGATACCATCTAAAACATCAGCCACCGGAAAGCCGACATCATTCATTTTCTGGAAAGTTGCATCATCCAAACCATCCAGACTGATGGTCATTCTGGTCAAGCCAGCATCTTTTAAAGACTGTGCTTTTTTGCGCAGCAAACTGCCATTGGTGGTCAGAGTTAGATCTAATGGTTGGCCACTCAGTGTTTTTAGAGAGGCTAACATTTCAATCAATTTTTCAATGTGTTTGCGAAGCAGGGGTTCGCCACCAGTTAAACGGATTTTTTCTACACCGTGCTCGATATAGATTTTTGCCAAACGAACGATCTCTTCAAAACTTAAAAGATCCCCATGAGATAAATAGGGGTAATCTTTATCGAAGACTTCTTTGGGCATGCAATAAGTGCACCGAAAGTTACAACGATCGGTGACTGAAATTCTTAAATCATGAAGACGTCGCCCACGGGTATCGGCGAGCAGGCCATTAGGCTTCAACAGTTGTTCCGGAATGACCGGAACATGACTGTCGATTTTTCTCTGGCGCTCATCAATGAGGGGTATGACTCTTTCTGACATAACCCTCATTGTAGAACTAAGTTCACTTTTCGATGGTTTGTTCTTTTCCGCCGGTTTCTACCAGAACCATAGGGCCTGTTGAAACTTCAACAGGTGGCTTTGGCTCACGTGGCGGGTATGAAATCACTGGTTCAGCAGCAATTTGCACACGAACTTCTTCTAATTTCTGATGATCGGTATTTACCCAGACCATTCCAGCAGACTCAATCACTGAAGTCAGTTCAGACGTTCAGACGTTTTTAATGGCTGAAACTCAACTTTTGGCAATGGAGCAGGGGTTGGAGCTGGAGTGGCTACAGGAGTTTCAATAGAAACAGCAGAGGCTATTGGTGTAGCAACTACAGGTGCTGGTGATACTTCAGCAACAGCTACTGGATCTGCTGTGGTAACTGAAGCAGGGCTTGAAGTCTCAGTATTCATTGAAGCATTAACTTCAGATGAAGTCACTGCTGCGGCTACCGCAGCCACTGCAACTGTTGCTGCTGTAGCTGAAACATCTGAACCGTCAACGTTAGCATCTTGTGCGTTTTCTGGGCGGTCTGCACGATCGCGGCCACGATTGCGACCACGACGATTACGACCACGACGGCGCTCATCACCTTCTCCAGTTTCAGCATTTTGTGGGACCTCAGCATGGGTCAACAAATCTTTTGCTTGATCTGATTTCGCATCTTGATTGGCTTCAGATTTATTTTGACGCTGTTGATTGCGGCCATTGCGTTGATTTGGTTGACGTGCTTCTTTGTTGTCAGCTTTATCTTCACCATCACGTGGCGTTTGATTGCGTTCGCCCGCTTCATTCTTATTGCGGTTATTACGATTACGGTTATTACGATTACGGTTATTGCGATCGCCATTGCGATCACCCGCTTCACCACGACCACGACCATTATTTGGACGCTTATCATTAGCTTTAACTTCTTCTTTGGCGCCAAATAGCTTTTTGATAAAGCCAATCAAACCACCAGAGGATTGTTTTTCGCCAGCCACTTTGCGCTCTGCACGTGGAACACTTGCTGGAGCTGGTTGACTTGGTCTCACGCCTTTGACCGCTGCTTCTTGACGTGGCTTGGCTTCTTCAGCTTTGCGATTCAAGATGGTGTCAGACTCAAGCTCTTTGCTGGCTTCATCAGCCATCGCATAGCTTGCTTTTGGATCATCTAAGCGAGGATCGTCATGGCGTAAACGCTCAAGTTTGTAGTGTGGGGTTTCTAAGTGTTTGTTTGGTAGTAACAAGACGTTCACTTTGAAACGACTTTCAATCTTGATCACTTCAGCACGTTTCTCGTTGAGCAAGAATGCTGCTACATCGACAGGTACCTGGCAATGAATCGCAGCAGTGTTTTCTTTCATTGCTTCTTCTTGAATGATGCGAAGAACTTGAAGCGCTGAAGACTCTGTGTCACGGATGTGGCCTGTGCCATTACAACGTGGGCAAGTAACGTTACTGCTCTCTGATAGAGCAGGGCGCAAACGTTGACGCGATAGCTCTAAAAGACCAAAGCGTGAGATCTTGCCCATTTGTACGCGTGCGCGATCATGGCGCAAAGCGTCTTTAAGGCGTTGCTCAACATCTTTTTGATTCTTGGACGACTCCATATCGATGAAGTCGATCACGATCAAACCACCCAAGTCACGCAAACGCATTTGGCGAGCCAATTCATCGGCGGCTTCTAAGTTTGTTCTAGCTGCTGTCTCTTCAATGTCTGAACCGCGAGTTGAGCGAGCAGAGTTGACGTCGACAGACACCAAAGCTTCAGTATGGTCGATCACGATCGCACCACCAGAAGGCAAGGTCACTGTACGAGAGTAGGCGGTTTCAATTTGGTGTTCAATTTGAAAACGTGAGAACAAAGGCACATCGTCTTGATAGCGTTTTACGCGTGACATGTTGTCAGGCATCACCACGGACATGAATGAACTGGCTTGCTCGTAAATTTCATCTGTATCGATCAGGATTTCACCGATATCAGGCTGGAAGTAGTCTCTGATGGCTCGGATCACCAAGCTTGACTCTAAGTAAATCAATAGTGGCGCTTGGTTGCCGCTGGCAGCTTCATCAATCGCTGTCCAAAGCTGCATCAAGTAACTCAAGTCCCACTGCAATTCTTCAGCACTTCTGCCAATTCCGGCAGTTCTAGCAATGATGCTCATGCCATCAGGAACCGTTAATTGGCTCATTGCTTCGCGCAATTCAGTGCGATCATCACCTTCAATGCGGCGAGAAACACCGCCACCTCTTGGATTATTTGGCATTAAAACCAAATAACGACCGGCTAAAGAGATAAAGCTTGTTAAAGCTGCGCCTTTATTGCCGCGTTCTTCTTTTTCCACCTGAACGATGATTTCTTGTCCCTCGCGCAAGGCATCTTTGATACCTGCAGAGCGAACGTCAATACCGTCCTTGAAATAAGCTCTTGAAACCTCTTTGAAAGGCAAAAAGCCGTGACGCTCTTCACCATAGTTCACGAAGCAAGCTTCTAATGAGGGTTCAATGCGTGTGATCACGCCTTTGTAGATATTGCCTTTACGTTGTTCACGTCCAGTTGTCTCAATATCAATGTCGATCAGTTTTTGACCATCAACAATGGCTACGCGCAGCTCTTCTTGCTGGGTAGCGTTAAATAACATTCGTTTCATTTAAATCTCCGTCCTGCAGCCAGGCAGCCATCGCGGTGAGCGAAACGGAATTGAAGGGATTGCGCAAGGCAATCTCTGTGATGACAAACTTCACTACACTCGCTGACTTATTATTCTTTGCGGGTCAGCGTGCGCTTAAATTCTTTTATCTGTTTCGCAGTTCGCGGCACTATGCCAGCCAACTTTGCGTCTCGTTACATCAGGGGAGAGGCGAACCCTGGAAATATTTTTTGGCTATTTCAAACCCAGCTTGGGGCGCTACCATGCAAACAATAAATTTGATGTTGCGCAGCAAGATAGGTCATTATATGTCATATGAACAGTAATTCGGTAACCCAACACATTGTTTTATTTGAGGAAGCTGGCCAAAGGCTGGATAATTTCCTGTTTCGCATGGCAAAAGGGGTGCCCAAGACCCATATTTACCGAATTATTCGCTCTGGCGAGGTCAGGGTGAACAAAAAAAGGGCTGATGCCAGCCAAAAAATCCAAGAAGGGGATGTTTTACGCCTGCCACCGTTGCGAGTTTCTGAGGCAAAAGCACCAGCGAATGACTTCATTTCAAAGAAGATGAATGAAGAAATAAGAATTTTGCATGAAGATGACAGCATTTTAGTGGTAGATAAGCCATCTGGGATTGCTGTGCATGGAGGTTCAGGGGTCTCTTTGGGCTTGATTGAGGCAATGAGAGCCCAAAGACCAGACGCCAAATTCTTAGAATTGGTACATAGACTCGATCGTGACACTTCTGGCATTTTGATGCTGGCCAAAAAACGCAGTGCTTTGGTTCATCTTCACGAACAAATTCGTGAAGGAAAGATGGAAAAGCGCTACTTATTAATAGTGCATGGTCAGTTGCCGGTCAGTGCCAAGTCGATTCCGCTTAAATACCCCTTACTTAAATACCTGCTTCCTAATGGCGAGCGTCGGGTCAGAGTTGCCACAGATGGGGGTCAGCCAAGTCATACCAATATCCGGGTCAAAGCAAATTATCGCGATGGCCTTTGCAGTTTGGTTGAGGCTCAACTGAAAACTGGCCGTACCCACCAAATTCGGGTGCATTTACAAACCTATGGTCATCCTATTTTGGGTGATGATAAGTACGGCGATCAAGAATTAGATAAAGTGTTGAAACCTAAGAGACTTTTATTGCACGCAAGACATTTATCATTCATTCATCCTAAAACAGAAGAAAAAATGACTTTCGAGGCAGATATCCCCGAAGCATTTGAAAAAATGGAGACAACATGAAGTTAGCGACTTACCAATACAAAGCCGAGCAATACGTGGGCCTTATTGCTCAAGATTTACAAACAGTCACGCCTTATCAATTGAGTAAAGAAGATGCTGCACGTGGTGCATTAGCAATCATTGAATTGATGGCTGAGGGCAAAGCTCTTCCCGCTTTGGGTTCTGCGGTTACATTAAAAGATGTCTGTTTAATGGCTCCAATCCCTAAGCCAAATAGAAATATTTTTTGCGTGGGTAAAAACTATTTGGATCACGTCAAAGAAATCAAAGATAGTAAATTAGGTGAGGCGCAAGGCGCCATGGCGAACTTGCCAAAGCACCCGGTGGTGTTCAGTAAAGTGCCAGAGTCTGTGATTGGCCCACGTGTTGGCATTGATAGTCATCCTCAGGCAACGCAAGAAATGGATTACGAAGCCGAGTTAGCCGTGGTGATTGCTAAAAAAGGCAAGGGTATTAGTCAAGCTGATGCCATGAGTTACATCTGGGGATACACCATCATCAATGACATCAGTGCTCGTGATGTGCAAGCAAAGCATGTGCAATTTCATTTGGGTAAAAGCTTTGATACTTTTTGCCCAATGGGGCCATGGTTGGTTTCTGCGGATGAACTAGATTCAAGCAAGGCATCTATCAAGTGCTGGGTCAATGGTGAGTTAAGACAGGATGCCACCACTGAATTATTGATCTTCAATATCCCAACCATCATCGAAGCGATTTCAAAAGGCATGACCTTGTATCCAGGTGATGTGATTGCTACCGGGACGCCAAGCGGCGTTGGCATGGGCTTTAAGCCTCCTCGTTTTTTGAAAAAGGGCGATACCGTCAAGATTGAAATTGATGGCATTGGCACTTTAGAAAACCCAGTCATTTAAGGAATTGATGTCACTTCGTTATGAATTAATTGTGTGGGATTGGGATGGGACCTTGATGGATTCCACGCCCACCATTGTTCGGTGCATTCAAGATGCATGTCGTGATTTGGCTTTGCCTGTGCCAGAGGATTCTGTTGCCAGTCACGTGATTGGTTTAGGTATTCAGGAATCATTGCGCAAAGCCTGCCCGACAGTGTCGGTTGATGATCACTACAAATTGATTGATCGCTTTAGATTTCATTATTTGAGCAAAGACCACGAATTAAGTTTGTTTGAGGGCGCCAAAGATTTATTGCACCAATTGAAAGATCGGGGACATCTTTTGGCGGTAGCAACGGGCAAAAGTCGCAAGGGTCTCAATCGTTCTTTGGGCTTTCATCAATTGGAAAAGGTTTTTGCAGATTCACGCACGCCTGATGAATCAAGATCGAAGCCGCATCCCGCCATGTTGTTGGAATTATCAGAATCGCTGATGGTGCCCATGGAAAAAGTTCTCATGATTGGTGACACAACGCATGATTTAGGGATGGCCAATGCTGCAGGAGCGGATGCGGTGGGTGTGACTTATGGGGCGCACCCTGAACATGTTTTGCAAACTGAAAATCCTTTGGTTTGCGTCAAGAATGTTCGGGAGTTATCTGAGTGGTTAGCAAGTAACGCATAAAAAGATTAAGCTCTTACCTGAGCCAATCAAATTGATTGAATTGCTGAAATTAAATTAGTTAGATTTATTAAGAGAGTCATTCATGTCTGATGAAAAAGTCTGGGAAAAACAGGCGTTAGAACATCTGTTGTTAGAGAACCTCAAAGAGCAGCGTCGCGGGCGTCGTTGGAGAACGGCTGTGCGCTTGATGACATTGGTAGTTTTTGTTGGTGTTGCCATCAATTTATTTGATATTGATATTGCTGGTAAGTCCAGTATGGGTAAGCACACGGCTTTGGTTGATTTGCAAGGTGAGATTGCGCCAGATACCAAGGCCAGTGCAGATGCAATCAATGCATCTTTACAGGCGGCCTTTGAAAACTCTGAGAGTGTTGGTGTTATTTTGCGCATCAACAGTCCTGGTGGTTCACCAGTTCAGTCCGGCATCATTCACGATGAAATGTTGCGCTTGCGTGCCAAGTACCCACAAAAATCCTTACACGTGGTGGTTGAAGAGATTTGCGCCTCAGGTGGTTACTACGTGGCTTCTGCCGCTGAAAACATTTATGTTGATAAAGCCAGTTTGGTTGGTTCTATCGGTGTGATCATGAATGGCTTTGGCGTGACTGGTTTGATGGAGAAGTTGGGGATTGAACGCCGCGCCATCGCAGCTGGAAAAAATAAAGCGCTCTTGGATCCATTCAGTAAACAAGATCCCAAGCAAAAAGAATTTGTTCAAGGAATGATCAATGAGGTGCACGAGCAATTCATCAAGGTGGTGCGCACGGGACGTGGCGATCGCTTGAAAGAAACTCCAGACATGTTCACTGGTTTGGTATGGAATGGTGCGAAGAGTGTTGAGCTGGGTTTGAGTGATGGCTTGGGCAGTGTCGATACAGTGGCTCGTGATGTTTTCAAAGCATCAACCATTGTTGACTACACCATGAAAGATAATTTGGCTGAAAGAGTCGCCAAGCGTTTTGGTGCTGCGATGGGTGAGGGCGCTACCAGGGTGTTGATGTATGGTGGTCAGTTACGCTGATCTATTAAAGATCAACTCAACACAAGACTAGACTAGGCCAGTATCAAGAACACGGCAGGTCGTTGATGAAGAGCTTGGAGTAATCCAGGCTCTTTTTTTATGTGCGCTTGCCAAGCACTGACGGTTTTAGAAATCACCAGAGCATTGGGCAAACTCAAATCAGCTGCCACGCACATTTGAGTGTTGCCCTGTAGGGATTGAAGCATGGCTTCAATCATGGCTGCGTTGCGATAAGGAGTTTCAATCCACAATTGAGTCTGGTGCTTTCTCTTCGACTCTTGTTCTAATTGTTTGAGTGCCGCAGTTCTTTCAGGATCTTTCACGGCGATGTAACCATGAAAAGCAAAGCTTTGACCATTCATGCCAGATGACATCAATGCCAATAACAAAGAATTCGGACCAATCAAGGCGCGCACGGGAATGCCCATTTGATGAGCAGTCTTCACAACATCTGATCCTGGGTCAGCAATCGCTGGCAGACCAGCTTCAGACATCAAGCCCATGTCATGACCATCGAGTAATGGTTGAAGCATGGCTTTTAAGTTTGTCGATCCATGAGATTCTTTTCCGGGCCCGCGCCACTCAGTCATCTGCATTTCTTGAATGGGGCAGATCAATGGCGATTGTGATCCAACTGCTTTTAAAAGAGCCCTGGCAGTTTTTGCGTTTTCAACAATCCAATGGCGAAGCTGAGAAGCTTGCTCGATCGTATCTCGTGGCATGACATGATTGAGTTGAGATTCACGATCATCATCACCCAAGGTGTTCGGAATTAAATAAAGAGTGCCTGGCATTTTTAATTGATCATCTATCTAGTGGGATAGAAAAGCCTGCCTCACGCAACAGTGAGCAAACTGTTATCAATGGCAAGCCAATCAAAGCGGTGGGATCATCACTGCGCACATGTTCTAAAAGACAAATACCCAAACCTTCCGATTTAGCACTGCCAGCACAATCGTAAGGTGTCTCTGCCAAAAGATAAGCTTCTAGAACATCATCTGCGAGTTGTCTGAATTTAACTTCGGTGATGACGTTCACAGTTTTTGCGGATCCTGCATGGGCCACGCAAACAGCCGTGTGAAATTTCACAGTTTGACCACGCAACTTTTGTAGTTGTGCCATTGCATTTTTATGGTCACCTGGTTTGCCCATGGCAACGCCATTCAAATCAACCACCTGATCAGAGCCAATCACGCAGGTCGAAGGGTTGGATAGTGATACGGCCAATGCTTTGGCCTGGGCCAAACGAATGGCCATCAATTCTGGGCTTTCATTAGCTAAGGGTGTTTCATCTACTTCTGGGGAAATGGTCTCAAAAGCTAAACCCAAGCGACCCAATAATTCTCTCCTGTATTTGGAGGTAGACGCCAAGATCAATTTTTTGCTTTGACTGGCTTGATTATTGGATAAATTACTTGGGTTAGGGGCGGCACTCATTTATGCTTTCGGTATGAATTCAAAAAATACGACACCCCACATTTTGCCGAATAATGCCAAAGACCTTCAATCTATTGATACCAGGTCTGGCCTGACTTACATCGGTCAGGGGGTGCTCGAACTATCTCACTTTCCTAGATTGTTACAGGAAATGACGGTTGAGGCTAATTTCCAGCCTTCAGGAGTGCACTGGGAGGTGAGTACTTGGTTTGAGGAGCGTTTAGGGACAATTCCTATGCAATACATGCACTTACGTCTAGCGCTTGATTTGCCATTGACCTGCCAAGCCTGTTTGCAGCCCTATATTGAATCATTGGATTCAGACCGTGATTACATCCTTTTTGAGACCGAAGAAGAGGCTGAAGCCTGGGATTTTGATGAGGAAAATCAAGACGCTGAAGATGCCTTGGTATCCTCTGAAACCTTTAATTTATTGGAAACCATTGAGGAAGAGCTGCTTTTAACCTTGCCTTTGATTGCCAAGCATCCTGATGGCGAGTGCAAGCCAGAAGACCTTCAAAAAGTGCACAAAACCCTTAAATCGGGGTCAGAAGAGATCATCATCAAGAAGCCCAATCCATTTGCAATCCTAGAAAAGCTCAAGAAACAATGACTTTATGCTAGAATCTCGGATTCGTTTAGGAGTAAAAACATGGCTGTTCAACAGAATAAAAAATCACCGTCAAAGCGTGGCATGCACCGTGCGCACGACTTTTTGTCTGCACCTTCATTGGCAGTTGAGCCAACGACTGGTGAAGCTCACTTACGTCACCACATCAGCCCAAATGGCTACTACCGTGGTCGTAAAGTTGTTAAGACTAAGAACGACTAATTTCCTCTTAGGAAAAGATCAAGCGGCACGAACAGTAGCCGCTTTTTTCTTAAAAAAACAATTTTCATGAGCGTCACGCTAGCAGTTGATGCGATGGGTGGAGACCACGGTCTAGTGGTCACAGTACCCGCCAGCACAGGCCTTCTGGCAGAGTTGCCAGATTTACATATAAGACTCGTCGGTAACGCTGATTTAATCAATCAGGCGTTAGCCAATGTTCCCTCTGAAATTAAGAGCCGGATCACGGTCGTCCATGCCTCAGAAGTTGTCACGATGGATGATTCCATTGAGGTCGCTTTGCGCAAGAAAAAAGACTCATCCATGCGCGTTGCTGCAGAGCAAGTCAAAGAAGGTCATGCTCAGGCAGCTATTTCCGCTGGCAATACAGGCGCCTTGATGGCGATTTCTCGTTACGTATTAAAAACTTTGGATGGTATTGATCGTCCAGCGATTGCTGCGGTCATGCCAAATCAATTAGGTCGCGGCACGATTGTTTTAGATTTGGGCGCCAACGCTGACTGTGAAGCCATTCATTTGATGCAGTTCGCACAAATGGCTGATGTGATGGCCAGAGCCGTTGACGGCATTGCTAACCCTACGATTGGTCTTTTGAACATTGGTGAAGAAGTGATCAAGGGCAATCAGGTGGTTAAAGAGGCGGGTGAGTTGTTGCGCCAAAGTAGCTTGAACTTCTACGGCAACGTTGAAGGCAATGATATTTTTAAAGGCACCACCAATATTGTGGTGTGTGATGGTTTTGTTGGAAACGTGGCGCTAAAGACCAGTGAAGGTTTGGCTTACATGATTTCTGGAATGATCAAAGAAGAATTTGGACGTAATTGGTTGAGTCGTTTGATGGCTTTAGCGGCAATGCCAGTTTTACTTCGTTTTAAAAAGCGCGTTGATCATCGTAATTACAATGGTGCAGTGCTTTTAGGTTTGCGTGGCTTGGTTCTAAAAAGTCATGGCTCAGCAGATAAAAAAGCATTCACAACTGCTTTGCGAAGAGCCTATGAAGGCGCTAAAAATAATATGGTTGGAAAAGTGGCTGATGCATTCATGGTGACGCATGCGACAAACTCTGGCAATGAGACCGTGGCATAAGGATTCAATTCAATGACTCAAGTGACCCAGCGATACGCAAAAATTCTTGGCACAGGCAGCTATTTGCCGGCCAACAAAGTGACCAATGCACAGATCACTGAAAGACTTGCCAAAGATGGTATTGAAACCAGTGATGAGTGGATTTTTTCAAGAAGCGGCATCAGTGCGCGTCATTTCGCTGCCGCTCATGAGTTGACCAGCGACCTTGCTTTGGAAGCATCTAAAAAAGCGATCGAAGCAGCAGGTATTACTGCCAATGACATCGATTTAATTATTTTGGCGACATCAACACCCGATAACTTGGGTGGATTTCCAAGTACCGCTTGCGTCCTCCAAGATAAATTAGGTATCACGAATCAATGTGCAGCATTTGATGTGCAAGCTGTTTGTTCTGGATTTGCATACTCTTTGGCAGTTGCTGATAGTTTTATTCGCAGTGGTATGCATCAAAAAGTGTTGATCGTAGGTGCTGAGACATTCTCAAGGATTTTAGATTTCAAAGATCGCGGCACTTGCGTGCTCTTCGGTGATGGTGCTGGAGCAGTGGTGGTGGGTGCGAGTGATGAACCAGGCATTTTGGCTGCTGCCATGCATGCAGATGGTAGCCATCGTGAAATTTTGTGTGTGCCAGGAAGAACTGAGCACGGCGCTTTAGAAGGCTCTGCCTTTTTGAAAATGGATGGCCAAGCAGTATTTAAATTGGCTGTGAAAGTTTTAGAGCAAGTAGCTCAGGAAGTTCTAACGGCTGCAAAATTAACGCCTGCAGACATTGATTGGTTGATTCCTCACCAAGCCAATATTCGAATCATGGAAGGCACTGCTAAAAAATTAGGCATTGCTTTGGATCATGTGGTTGTGACTGTGCAAGATCATGGCAACACATCAGCCGCATCAATTCCTTTGGCACTGGATACAGCCATTCGTGCTGGTCAAATCAAGCGCGGGCAACATCTTCTGATGGAAGGTGTGGGTGGTGGTTTCACCTGGGCTGCGGCAGTTGTTAAGTACTGATAGTGAGATCATCAGAAACAAATTAAGTCATTAAATAATTTAAAGATTGAATAAGTTAAAAAATTAATAAGCTAAATCACTTAAAAAAATCACAGGAATTTTCATGAAATTTGCATTTGTATTCCCCGGTCAAGGTTCTCAAGCAGTCGGCATGCTGAATGCTTGGGGTGATAACGCTGAAGTTAAAAGAACTTTGGCTGAAGCTTCAGAAGCTTTGGGTGAGGACATTGCAAAATTAATCTCAGAAGGTCCTGCAGAAGCACTTTCTTTGACTACTAATACACAGCCTGTGATGTTGACGGCCGGTGTTGCTTGTTATCGCGCTTGGATCGCGGCAGGTGGCCCTGCTGCATCAGTGATGGCTGGCCACAGTTTGGGTGAATATGGTGCTTTGGTTGCTTCAGGTGTGATTGAATTCAAAGACGCTGTACCGATGGTGAGATTCCGTGCCCAAGCAATGCAAGATGCTGTGCCTGTTGGAACAGGTGGTATGGCAGCTATTTTAGGTTTGGATGATGATGCTGTTCGCAAAGCATGTGCAGATGCGCAATCAGCCACTGGTGAAGTGGTTGAAGCTGTGAACTACAACGCGCCAGCGCAAGTGGTGATTGCTGGTTCAAAAGCTGGTGTAGAAAAAGCTTGTGAGCTTGCCAAAGAAGCTGGTGCAAAACGCGCTTTACCATTGCCAGTATCTGCGCCATTTCACTCATCATTATTAAAGCCCGCTTCTCAAAAATTAGAAACTTATTTGGCTGATAAAACATTCAAAGCGCCAAGCATCGACGTGATTAACAACGTGGATGTCAGCGTATTAAAAGATCCTGCAGCTATTAAAAATGCCTTGGTCAGACAAGCGGCGGCCCCAGTTCGTTGGGTTGAGACTGTTCAAGCGATTGCAGCGCTGGGCATCACTCATGTTGTTGAGTGTGGCCCTGGGAAAGTATTAACTGGCATGACTAAACGCATCAATGGTGATTTAAATGGTTTGGCTGTTTATGATCCTGCCACCATGGCTGAAGTAATGGCTGTCATCAAAGCTTAAAAATTAGCGATTAAAAATTAACAATCAGAGTTGTGTATCTGATATAGCAGTGAACTAAGTTTGGGAGAAATTGTGAGCACATTAACTGGACAAATTGCCTTGGTTACCGGCGCATCTCGTGGAATTGGCCGTGCCATTGCCATGGAGTTGGCAAAGCAGGGCGCAGTGGTCATTGGCACTGCAACAAGTGAATCTGGCGCTAAAGACATTGATGCCGCATTAAAGCCAAGTGGTGGTGCTGGTGCAGTTTTGAATGTGAATGATGCAGCTGCTTGCGAAGCCTTGATCGATAGCATTGTTAAAGAACGTGGTGCCTTGAATATTTTGGTGAATAACGCTGGTATTACCCAAGATAATTTGGCCATGCGCATGAAAGACGAAGAATGGTCATCAGTGATTGATACCAATTTAAGCGCGGTTTTCCGCTTGGCCAGAGGTGTTTTACGCCCAATGATGAAGGCCAAAGGTGGTCGAATCATCAACATCACATCCGTGGTGGGTAGCAGCGGTAACCCAGGGCAGGCCAATTATGCTGCCGCAAAAGCGGGTGTGGCTGGTATGAGCCGAGCTTTAGCCCGAGAAATCGGTAGCCGTAACATCACAGTTAACTGCGTGGCACCTGGTTTTATCGACACAGATATGACCAAAGCCCTCTCAGAAGACCAACAAAATTCACTAAAAGCGAATATTCCCCTTCAACGTCTTGGAACACCTGAAGATATTGCCCATGCGGTAGCATTTTTGGCGTCTCCAGGGGCTGGATACATCACGGGAACGACACTTCATGTGAATGGTGGACTTTATTTGAGCTAATTTGGTCAAATAAGCTGATAAAATCTCTTTTCAATATTTTTACAACAACCCTTGGGGGATTAAATGGATAACATCGAACAACGCGTTAAGAAAATCGTAGCCGAGCAATTAGGCAAAGACGAAGCAGAAATCAAGAATGAATCTTCTTTCGTTAATGACTTGGGCGCAGATTCTCTCGACACAGTTGAATTGGTAATGGCATTGGAAGATGAATTCGGCATCGAAATTCCTGATGAAGAAGCTGAAAAAATCACGACTGTGCAATTGGCTATCGATTTCGCTAAGTCCAAGCAAGGCTAATTAGCTGTGAGCCAGAATAAAGGTCAACGCCGGGTAGTTATTACCGGATTGGGTTTGGTTTCACCGGTGGGTAATACTGTTGGTGCTGCCTGGGAAAATTTATTGGCGGGGCGCAGTGGTATTGCCACCATCACTAAGTTTGATCACTCTGGCTTAAATGTGCATTTCGGCGGCGAGGTAAAGGGCTTCAATATTGAAGACTATATTTCTGCTAAAGAAGCTCGCCACATGGATACATTCATCCATTACGGCATTGCTGCTGGAACACAGGCTTTTAAAGACTCTGGTTTAGAAGTTACAGAAGCCAATTCTGAAAGAATTGGTGTATTGGTTGGTTCAGGCATTGGTGGATTACCAATGATTGAAGAAACCCATACTGAGTACACCACTCGTGGTGCTCGCCGCATTTCACCGTTCTTTGTGCCAGGTTCAATCATCAATATGATTTCTGGTCACTTGAGCATTAATTTGAATCTCAAAGGTCCTAACGTTGCTGCTGTGACTGCCTGTACAACAGGTTTGCACAGCATTGGCTTGGCGGCTCGCTTGATTCAGTATGGTGATGCGGACGTGATGATTGCTGGTGGCGCCGAATCCACAATTTCTCCTTTGGGAGTTGGTGGTTTTGCTGCAGCCAGAGCGCTATCAACAAGAAATGATGATCCAGCAACTGCTTCTCGTCCATGGGACAAAGACCGTGACGGTTTTGTTTTGGGTGAGGGGGCTGGTGTCATGATTTTGGAAGAATACGAACACGCTAAAGCCCGCGGCGCAAAGATTTATGCTGAGTTAGCTGGTTTTGGTATGAGTGGCGATGCGTATCACATGACTGCTCCAAATATGGACGGCCCACGTCGCTGCATGGTCAATGCATTGAAAGATGCTGGAGTTAATCCTGATCAAGTGAACTATGTGAACGCTCATGGCACTTCAACGCCTTTGGGCGATAAAAATGAGACGGATGCCTTGAAGGCAGCTTTGGGTGATGCCGCGAAGAAAGTGGTTGTGAACTCAACCAAATCAATGACTGG
>JBJOKN010000125.1:0-3619 GCA_046046075.1 Pseudomonadota bacterium | reverse complement strand
CATTCAATTGAATCAATTGTGTGTGAGCATCAATCGTTACTGAGTCACCATCATTGATCAAGGCAATCGTTCCGCCCACATAAGCTTCTGGAGCTACGTGGCCAACTACCATGCCCCATGTGCCGCCAGAGAAGCGACCATCAGTGATAAGGCCTACTGACTCACCTAGACCTTGTCCAACAAGTGCTGAGGTAGGAGCTAACATTTCGCGCATACCAGGACCACCTTTAGGGCCCTCGTAACGAATCACCATCACATCACCAGCTTTGATCTTGTTAGCCATGATAGCTGCCATCGCGTCGTCTTCAGAATCAAACACTCTTGCTGGGCCTGTGATGCTTGGATTCTTAAGGCCTGTGATTTTTGCCACACAACCTTCTGGTGAAATATTACCTTTAAGGATTGCAAGGTGACCTTGAGCATAGATAGGGTTATCCAATGTCTTGATCACGTCTTGGTCGGCGCGTGGAACTGAAGGAACATCTTTCAATGTCTCTGCAATTGTTTTTCCAGTGATGGTCATGCAATCGCCGTGCAATAAACCGCCATCCAACAAAATTTTCATCACTTGTGGAATACCGCCGGCTTGATGCAAGTCAGGAGCCAAATACTTGCCTGATGGTTTCATGTCGGCAATGACTGGAACGCGACGACGAATTCTTTCGAAGTCATCAATGGTCCAATCAACTTCAGCAGCGCTGGCAATGGCTAAGAAATGCAATACAGCATTGGTTGATCCACCAACTGCCATGATCACTGTGACAGCGTTTTCAATTGATTTCTTGGTGATGATGTCGCGAGGCTTAAGATCATTTCTGATTGCTTCAATTAGAACGCGTGCAGATTCAGCAGCGCTATCAACCTTCTCTTGGTCAACATTGGACATGGTGGATGAATATGGCAAGCTCATGCCTAAGGCTTCAAAAGAAGAGCTCATCGTATTGGCTGTGTACATACCACCGCAAGAACCGCTACTTGGGCATGAGTTTTGCTCAATACCTTTGAAGTCTTCTTCACTTAAACGACCGGATGTGAATTCACCAACAGCTTCAAACGCTGAAACAATGTTGAGTTCTTTACCTTTGTAATGACCGGCTTTGATTGTGCCGCCATAAACATAAATACTTGGTACGTTGGTGCGGGCCATCGCCATCATGCCGCCTGGCATATTCTTATCGCAACCACCCACAACCAATACGCCATCGTGCCAAAGACCGTTCACACAAGTCTCGATGGAGTCAGCAATCACCTCACGAGAAACCAATGAGTACTTCATGCCCTCTGTGCCCATGCCTATGCCATCTGAAATGGTTGGTGTGCCAAAGATTTGAGAATTTCCACCAGCAGCTTCTAGAGCCTGTTCAGCCGCATCAACAAGTCGCTGTAAACCGCTATTACATGGTGTAACTGTAGAGTGGCCATTCGCGATACCAACCATTGGTTTGTTATCAAAATCCGAATCTTTGTAGCCCATCGCGTAATACATTGATCTATTTGGGGCACGTGCTACGCCTTCTGTGATTGTTCTAGAACGCTCATTCATGCGCTTAGGCTTTTTTTGCTCTGACATACGGTATCTCCAAGGACTAATTTTTAGCAATTTTGTGTGTAAAACGCTATTTTGCCTTTTTTCTAGACTGAACTCACATTAAAGGCATAAAGCCTTCAAAATACAGGGTAAAGTTGAGTGCATTAATCAAGATTAGCTATAAAAAACAGAAAGTAATGAATGTCAGTCGAGCAAGCGAATAATTGGGATGCCATTGTCATTGGTGGCGGTGCGGCTGGTTTATTTTGTGCAGGTGTGGCTGGTCAATTAGGTCAGAAAGTTCTGGTTTTAGATCATGCAGAAGTATTGGGTGAAAAAATCAGGATCAGCGGTGGTGGTAGATGTAATTTCACCAATATCAATAGCTCTCCAGCCAACTTTCTTTCTCTTAATCCTAATTTTGTTAAGAGTGCTTTATCTAGATATAAAGCCAGTGATTTCATTGAATTGGTCAAAAGCTACAAGATTCCCTTTCATGAAAAGCACAAAGGCCAATTGTTTTGTGATGTGTCCGCCAAACAAATCATTGATCTTTTATTTGAAGAGTGTAAAAAAGGTGGCGTGGTCATCAAACATCCAGTCACGGTCACTGGTATTAAAAAAATAGATCATCCAGCAGGTGCAAGTCTAGATAGTTATCCATGGACAGTTGAAACAGACGCTGGCATCGAAAAGTCCAAAGCGGTTGTCATGGCCACTGGTGGTCTGCCTGTTCCAGCTATTGGTGCCACAGACTTCGCCCTTGATGTGGCCAAGCAATTCAACATCCCAGTGGTCAACGTTAGACCAGCTTTGGTACCTTTGTCTTTTACATCAGATGAGTTTTCTAATTTGAGTGATTTGTCTGGCTTGAGTGTTCCTGTGAAGGTGAAATCTGGAACAAAATCTCAGCGTTATGGAGCATGCCAATTTGATGAAGATTTACTGCTTACTCACAAGGGTCTATCAGGCCCAGCTATTTTGCAGGGCAGCAGTTATTGGCATGAGGGTGAGGCTATTCATATCAACTGGTTCAATGATGTTGATATCGATGAATTATTTGATGATGATGCCAACCGTTTGAAACTCACAGAGAATATTTTGGGAGCTGTTTTGCCGCAACGCTTGGCTAAAGCATTTGCTGAGCAAAAGAATTTGGTGGGGCGCAAGTGGGCTGAGGTTGGCAAGAAAGATCGACAAGCATTAAAAGATCTTTTAACTAATTGGGCTGTCAAACCCGCCGGTACTTTAGGTTGGAAGAAAGCCGAAGTGATGTTGGGTGGTGTTGATACAAAAGCTCTAGATGGTCAAACCATGATGTCCAAGGACAATCCTGGTTTGTATTTCATTGGGGAGTGTGTCGATGTGACCGGACATTTGGGCGGTCATAACTTCCAATGGGCATGGGCCAGCGGCTTTGTCTGTGCACATTCATTGGCTCAAGGGCCAGCACTAACAAGGAAATAGATCGCCTTTTTGAGGAATGATCACGTTTTTCCAATTCAATTCTTGCTTGATCACTTCTGCAAAATTTGAGCTTGCGTGAGATTCACCATGAATCACAAACACTTTACCTGGGGCAGCTTTAAATCCTTTGAGCCATCTCAATAAACCTGCCTGATCAGCATGGGCTGATAAGCCACCGATGGTATGTACAGAAGCTTTAACAAACAGTTCTTTGCCAAGAACCTTCACTGGATTTACCTTATCAACCAAGCGTCTACCCAAAGTGCCCATTGCCTGGAAGCCTGTGATGATGATGGCATTTTGACTGTGCGGTAAATTCCAATTCAAGTGGTGAACAACCCTGCCTGCTTCACACATACCACTGGCAGAGATGATGATGGCGCCACCTTTGATTCGGTTCAGTGCTTTTGACTCTTCCACGTCAGCGACAAATTTAAGATCTACAGCTTGATGATTTTTTGCAAACCACTCCAAGGTGTCTTGAGCTTCTGCATCTAACTCATCAAAATACTTTTCCGTCAAATGAGTCGCTGCTGTGGCCATGGGAGAGTCAAGCCAAATGTTGAGGTGAGGTAAACGCTTTTGGCGAACCAGTTCAATCAACATCAACAGTATTTCTTGGGC
>JBJOKN010000124.1:0-3629 GCA_046046075.1 Pseudomonadota bacterium | reverse complement strand
TTTGTTTGGTGATAAGCGTTACGTTGAGTTACGCATACCCACAGGCAAACCAGGGCGTGATGGGTCCGACGCTATTAAACAGTTTTGTGCCCAGATTGAGGCTCAGGTTAAATCCAAAGAGCCGGTGGATACAGTGACCTGCATCTTTTTGCCAAGGGTGGATTTTCAGACGCAGAAGTCAGCGTGGTTCACTGCCTTGGATGAGGTAGGAATGGCTGTGCGCATAGACCCCATCGACAGAACTCATTTACCAAATTGGATTGCAGCCAGATTAAAAAAACAAAAACAGCAGGTTGAGGCAGGTGAACCAGGTCAACGTGCTTTGCAATTCATGGCCAATCAGATTGAAGGTAATTTGATTGCGGCTCATCAAGAAGTTCAAAAATTAGGTTTGCTTTATCCAGAAGGAACGCTGACTGAAGAAAACATTCGTGACGCTGTTTTGAATGTTGCTAGATATGATGTTTTTCAATTGACTGAATCTTTGCTCGCTGGAGATTTGGCACGCTTTAATCGCATGGTGGATGGTTTAGAGGGTGAAGGTGAGGCCTTGGTGCTGATTCTTTGGACAGTCACTGAAGAAGTGAGATTACTCAATCGACTTCGTCAGGCGGTGGATCGTGGTGACAATTTACAAATGCTCATGAAGATGAATCGTGTGTGGGGCAATAAAGAGCGCTTGATTCCTCAAGCCCTTCAAAGGTTGAGTGCTGATCGTTTGCAAAAAGCATTGATTGTGGCCAGTGGTCTTGATCAGCAATCCAAAGGTTTGCAAATCCGCAAAGGTGCGGGTCCTATCCTAGAAAAATTACCAGGTGACCCTTGGGATGGTTTGAGGATGTTAGGACGCTTATTTGTTTAGTGTCTAAAGAGTGAAAGTGCTACTTTCATTTCATTTAGGCTATCTCATTGAAATTCCTGAAGAATTCAATAAAAGCTCTTATTTCAGTTAAAGTAATGCCTATGAGCAATCAAAAAGACACCCATTCAGATGCAATCGCCTTGATGAAGGGCATTGGTCAAAAGGCACGAGCAGCCTCCAGAGCGATGGCACGTGCCAGCACGGCTTCTAAAAATGAGGCTTTGATTCATTTGGCAGGCTTGGTTAGAAAAAATGCAGCGGCTCTGAAGACAGTTAATACAAAGGATGTTGAGCGAGCGAAAGCCAATGGCCAAGATGCTGCTTTTATCGATCGTTTGACTCTGACAGATAAAACAATTGCCACTATGGCAGAAGGCTTGGAGCAAATTGCCAAGCTGTCTGACCCAATTGGTGAAATGAGCAATATTCGAAAGATGCCATCAGGGATTCAGGTGGGTCAAATGCGTGTGCCATTGGGAGTGATTGGCATCATTTATGAATCTCGTCCAAACGTGACCATTGATGCAGCAGCTCTTTGCTTGAAATCAGGTAATGCCACCATTTTGCGCGGTGGCTCTGAGGCGATTGATTCAAATACAGCTTTGGCTAAATTGATTCAAGAAAGTTTATCTATGGCTGGCCTACCAGCCGATGCTGTGCAAGTGGTCGAGACCACTGATCGTACCGCCGTGGGCGCCATGATCACCATGAATGAATACATCGATGTGATCGTGCCACGAGGTGGCAAGAGTTTGATTGAGCGTTTGATGGCTGATGCACGCGTGCCAATGATCAAGCACTTGGATGGCATTTGTCACACTTATATTGATGTCTTGGCAGATCCTGCCAAAGCCATCAAAGTGTGTGATAACGCCAAGACTCAGCGTTATGCGCCTTGCAACACCATGGAAACATTGTTGGTGCATGAGGCGGCGATCAAAGACTCTTTATTACCTTTGTGCAAGATTTATCAAGACAAGGGTGTGGAGTTGCGCGTTTGTAAAAAAACCAAGCAAGCGCTTGAAGCCGCCGGAATCAAAAATTTAGTAGATGCCACTGAAGAAGATTGGTCTACGGAATATTTAGCACCAATTTTATCTATTAAGATTGTGAGTAATATGGATGAGGCGATTGAGCACATCAATCATTACGGCAGTCATCACACTGATTGCATCATCACGGAAGATTATTCTGCTGGCATGCGTTTCTTAAGAGAAGTTGATAGTGCCAGTGTCATGATCAATGCAAGCTCACGCTTTGCCGATGGTTTTGAGTATGGCTTGGGTGCAGAGATTGGTATTTCAAATGACAAGCTGCATGCCAGAGGCCCAGTAGGTCTAGAAGGTTTGACCTCGATGAAATACATTGTGTTTGGTCAAGGTGCAATTAGAACTTAATAGGCAAAGCAGTAACCGTAGTAGAAATTAATATCAGAAATGTAAACCTAAAGGGATGGTTGCGATGAGTGATTCAGTGAATGTGGTGATGGGCAATGCCTATTTGTATGTGAAAGCGTTTCACATTTTGTTTGTAGCTTCTTGGTTTGCCGGCTTGTTCTACTTGCCACGCATTTATGTGAACATGGCCCAAGAAACCAATCCTCAAGTTTTAGAGCGTTTGTTGGGCATGTCTTTTCGACTCTATCGCTTTATGACCATTTTGATGGTTCCAGCGGTGGTGCTGGGATTGATGCTTTGGTTGTATTACGGTGTGGGTAAAAGTCCTGGCTCTGGTTGGATGCACGCTAAGCTATTCTTGGTCTTTATCTTGTTGGGGTATCACCACGCTTGTGGTTCTATCTATAAAAAATTCAAAGCCGGCATTAACAAACGTTCTCACGTTTGGTACCGTTGGTTCAATGAAGTACCAGTGGTGATTTTCTTGATTGTGAGTATTTTGGTGGTGGTGAAACCTTTTTAAGCACATTGCTAAAAAGAATAAAGCCAACATTTTCAAAATCAATCATCAAAATATTCAAGGTTAATCAATGAAGTTTTTTATCGTGTGCCCACGTGGGTTAGAAATCCCCTTAGCTGAAGAGTTAAAAGAAATCTCTGAGCGCCCTGAAGTCAAAGCTCTAGGTGCATGGGTGATTGATCCGCCGCCACTCAATAACACTGGTGGTTTAGGTGTTGCAGGTCCTATGTCAGTGGCCTTGGCCATCAATTTGCATTCTAGGATTGCCAGTCGTTGTTTGTTACAAATGACGCATGTGGCCTATCGCAAAGAAGATGATGTTTATAAGGCGGTGCGGTCTTTGTCTTGGGAAGATTGGATCACGCCCGATCAAACCATGCGGGTTGATTTAACGGCTCACCGCTCACCACTTACCAGTTTGAACTTTGTCACGCTCAGAATCAAAGATGCGGTGTGTGATCGTCTGCGTGAAGTGAAGGGCGCGCGCCCCAATATTGATACTGAATTACCTGATGTTCGCGTTCAGGCTCATTTAACGGCGACACATGCCACTGTCTATTTGGACACCAGTGGTCAATCTTTGTTCAAGCGAGGTTGGCGCGATGACAAGGGCGCAGCTCCTTTGAAAGAAAATTTAGCGGCTGGTATTTTGGCTTTGACAGGGTGGAAGCCTGAGCAACCTTTGTTTGATCCGATGTGCGGTAGTGGTACTTTTCTCATTGAAGCTGCTTATCGCGGTTTAGGTATTCCATCTGGTTCGATTCGTGCAGGTTTAATCAACAATAAGCAGGCAGAAGAGCAAGCTGCTCAGGCACACAATCAATCAGTCAAGTCACAAGACAAAGCAGAA
>JBJOKN010000123.1:0-3649 GCA_046046075.1 Pseudomonadota bacterium | reverse complement strand
AGCAAACAAAATCGCATCGCCACCCTACCGAATAATCCAAGCTATTCCAAGTGGTCAGAAAGAACCTCAATTAAATCTGTCCTTGATACAGAATTAAATGGCATTTTTTCTGAGGCAGCCGAGTCTAATAAAGCCACTTACGGAAGAATGCTAGGTTTTCATCCAGCAGAGAATGAAACCTCAAATACAGATAGACAATATGTTTTTTGGCATGTCACCCCCATCATTCAGAATGGCGTTGTAATTGGTGGCATAGCAACTCTCTATTCTGGAAAAAGAATTCTCCAGCACATGGTTCCAAGCGAGCTAAATGGTTTGTATCGTTTTGCTTTCTTAGATAGCGCTGGCAAAGAATTGGTCAGCTCGAATCCAAAAAGAACCAGCTCAAGATCTTTAGAACACAGCGTGACGATTGATAAAACGCCCATTCCATTAACTTTGCATGTCAGTACATATCCACCGCCTACCAACCTAACCTATCGAACATTGCTATGGCTGGTGATTGGCTTGAGTAGCTTTGTTTTATGGAGCTTGTGGTCTGTCTGGAAACAAACCTCAAAACGCTATTCAATCCAGAAGGATTTACAGACTGAAACAAATTTCAGACGTGCCATGGAGGAGTCAATCACCATTGGTATGAGAGCGCATGATATGCAAGGAAAAATCACTTATGTGAACCCAGCCTTTTGTGAAATGACGGGATGGTCGCGTCATGAACTTATTGGCATGTCACCACCATTTCCTTTCTGGCCTTCAGAGTTAGTCCCTGAGCTGACTAAAAAAATGGCTGTTGCATTAAAAGGTCACTCACCCAAAGCTGGCTTTGAAGCTGTCTTACAAAAGAAGAATGGCGTCAAAATCAATTCCAGAACATTTGTGTCGCCATTGATTGATGAAAAAGGCGAGCAATCTGGTTGGATCAGTTCAATTGTTGATATTTCGGAGCCAATCAAGGCCCGACAAGAATTAGCCTTGGCTCAAGAACGTTTCACCACAGTACTTGAAAGTCTTGATGCTGCCGTTTCAGTTATTTCATTACAGAGTGGGCAACTGCTATTTGCTAATAGATACTACAGAGAGACCTTTGGAAATACTACAAAAGCTCACCTTGACCTAGCGGGTAACGAAATAAACCCGGACGACATGGGCGCACTGGATATTGATAGTGTGGATGGTTTTGCTGGACTACCCGCCTCCGCCTTAACTCCAACACAATCTGATTTTAGAGAGATACAAATCAATCAAAACAAACTTTGGTATGAGGTCAGACGTCGATACATTTCTTGGGTGGATGGTCACTTGGCACAATTGATCATTGCCACTGACATCACCTCAAGGAAGAAGGCTGAAGATCAAACCAGAGAACAAGAGGAAAAGCTACAGTTTTCAAGTCGTTTAACAACCATGGGTGAAATGGCTTCTTCTTTGGCCCATGAATTGAATCAACCGCTGGCTGCAATTTCAAACTATTGCACGGGTATCGCCAATAGACTTAAATCTTCGCAAAACATCGATATTGAAAAAGATATTCTGCCTGCCATTGAAAAAGCAACCAATCAAGCTCACCGCGCTGGCACCATCATTCAAAGAATCAGAGGGTTTGTAAAAAGAAGTCAGCCTCAAAGTGTGATGGTCAATGTGACCAGCATTGTTGAGGATTCAGTTGGTTTGGCTGAAATTGAAGCACAACGATTTGGCGTTCAAATCAGCATGTCTTTTGCCGACAATTTACCTAAAGTCTTCATAGACCCAATTCTGATTCAACAAGTATTAGTTAATTTGTTGAAAAACGCCATTGACGCAATTAAAAACATTCCGAACAAAGTAAATTCCTCAAAATTAATCAAACTAGTGGTTGATATCGATCACTCTGTTTCACCAGCCATGCTTCGAATTCGCGTCATGGATCAAGGACCTGGAATTCCCGAAGATGCCCTAGAAAGACTATATGAACCATTCTTTAGTACCAAACATGATGGCATGGGCATGGGTTTAAATATCTGCCGATCCATCATTGAGTCTCATCATGGACGTTTATGGGCAGAAAATAACGCCACACAAAAAGATCAACCTGGTCCAGGCTGCACCTTTACAATACTACTTCCCTTGGATAAATAAGCTTATGAACAATAAAACTGAAATCGTTTATGTCGTTGATGACGACGAAGCCGTTAGAGATTCATTGACTTGGCTCTTGGAAAGCAATGGCTACACTGTTAAATGCCAGCCAAGTGCTGAGAGGTTTCTACAAGCTCTTCAGGGTGATCACAAGGAAACAGTTTCTTGCTTGATTCTGGACGTGCGCATGCCGGGTATGTCTGGCCTTGAGCTTCAAGAGCGTCTGCTGGCAGAGGGCATCCCTATGCCAATTTCTTTCATCACTGGTCACGGTGACGTTTCAATGGCTGTTTCAACGATGAAAAAAGGAGCCATTGATTTCATTGAAAAACCCTTTAAAGAGTCTGAATTAAAGGTCTTGGTTGAAAAAATGCTTGCTAGAGCAAGAATCGACTATGCAAAAGCTGATACCCAAAAGAACACTCAAAATCTTTTGAGTAAGCTAACTGGAAGAGAAAAACAAGTTTTAGAAAGAATTGTTGCAGGTCGACTCAACAAACAAATCGCTGATGACTTGAATATTTCCATTAAAACAGTTGAAGCACATCGTGCCAACATCATGGAAAAGCTGAACGTGAATACTGTTGCAGATCTTCTAAGACTCGCCTTATCTGAATCTAATAATTAATATGCCTGCACAAATCATTGATGGCAACGCTCTTGCCAAGAAAATCAGATTAGAAATTGCTGCTCAATCAGCCATTTTGACTGCTAAAGGTGTAAAGCCAGGCTTAGCAGTTTTATTGGTTGGTGAGGATCCAGCCAGCCAGGTTTACGTCAGAAATAAAGTCAAAGCCTGTGAAGATGTTGGGATGCATTCCATTCTTGAAAGACACCCTGCTGATTTGAGTGAAGCCGCTCTTCTTAAGCGCATCAATGAGTTGAATCAAGATAAAAGCATCCATGGCATTTTGGTGCAATTACCTTTACCAAAACACATTGATAGCCACCGCGTGATTGAGGCAATTGCTCCTGAAAAAGACGTGGATGGATTCCATGTGGCGAATGCTGGCGCCTTGATGATTGGTGCGCCTTTGTTTAGACCATGCACTCCTTATGGGTGTATGAAAATGTTAGAAAGTATCGACTACCCTATCAGAGGTGCAAGAGCGGTGGTGATTGGAGCCTCTAATATTGTTGGCAAACCAATGGCCATGCTGTTATTGCAGGCTGGAGCTACAGTTACGATTTGCAACAGTAAAACCAAGGATTTAAGCGCTCACACTAAAGAAGCCGATATCTTGGTGGTGGCGACAGGAAAACCAAAAATGATCACTGCCAACATGGTTAAAAGTGGTGCCGTGGTCATCGACGTTGGCATTAATCGCTTGCCTGATGGCAAGCTTTGCGGTGATGTGGACTTTGATGAAGTGAAGTATGTGGCCAGTGCCATCACCCCCGTTCCAGGCGGGGTTGGTCCTATGACAATCACCATGCTTTTATTGAACACACTTGAGGCCGCTGAAAGAGTCAAAGCTTAAAGACCCTTTTGGCGTAAGCCTTTTTTTGCCTGAACTTTTTTTAATTTCAG
>JBJOKN010000008.1:0-14161 GCA_046046075.1 Pseudomonadota bacterium | reverse complement strand
ACTGGATTTTGAATCATTGACTCCATCATTTGAGTCGCAGTGATCACCACTTTGTTTGCTTCGCGGGCTAAACGAATCATTCGTTTTTGCAGCGCTGGCACACTTGCATTACCGACTTCAACTGCCAGGTCGCCACGAGCGACCATGATGCCATCGCTGACTTCCAAGATACCTTCCAAAACTCCTGGCATCACAGCTTCAGCACGCTCAATTTTGGCAATCAGTTTTGTTTTGTGCCCAAATTCTTTACTAGCAGCATCAGCTAGGCCGCGAGCAATTTTCATATCCTCAGCATTTTTAGGAAAGCTGATCGCAATGTAATCAGCACCCAAAGCTACGGCCGTTTTTAAATCTTCTTTGTCTTTGTCGGTCAAGGCAGGCGCAGTCAATCCACCGCCCGCACGATTGATGCCTTTGTTATTTGAAAGCTCGCCACCCAATTCAACAATTGTATGAATACATGCGCCTTCAACACTTTCAACTCGAATCACCAACAGGCCATCATTGAGCAATAACTTATCGCCAACCTTGACATCATTCGGCAAGTTTTTGTAATCAAGACCAACTTTGTTTTGATCACCCAAAGTGCAGTTAGCATCCAGCGTGAATTTTTCGCCAGCCTTCAAAATAATTTTGTTATTTTCAAATTTGCCAACTCTGATTTTTGGGCCTTGTAAATCTGCCATGATGGCAACTTCACGGCCAGCTGCCTTAGAAACTTCTCTAACAAGTTGAGCTCTGGCTTGGTGATCTGCTGCAGTCCCGTGTGAGAAATTTAATCGGACAACATCAACGCCCGCTTCCATCAATTTTTTTAGAATTTCAGCACTGCTTGATGCTGGACCTAAGGTCGCAACAATTTTTGTTGCACGCATTATTTATCCGCTCTTTCTGACAAGATAGCAAAGGCTGGCAAAGTTTTACCTTCTAAGAATTCTAAGAAAGCGCCACCACCAGTAGAAATGTAGTCGACTTGTTTTTCAATACCGTACTTAGCTATCGCTGCCAAAGTATCACCGCCACCAGCAATTGAGAATGCTGGAGAGTGCGCAATCGCAGCAGCCAACATCTTTGTGCCACCACCAAATTGATCAATCTCAAAAACACCGATCGGTCCGTTCCAAACAATTGTTCCTGCATGCGCAATGATGCTGGTTAGCTCGGCCGATGTTTTTGGACCAACATCCAAAATCATGTCATCAGGCTGCACATCACTTGATGCCACTCTGTTGGCACGCGCCAACGGTGACAACTCATTGGCAACAACAACATCAACAGGAATAGGCACACTCGCACCACGCTTAGCCATTAAATCCATGATGGCTTTAGCTTCATTCACCAAATCAGGTTCTGCCAATGACCTACCAATTGGTAGACCTGCTGCCAGCATGAAAGTGTTAGCAATACCGCCACCCACAATCAATTGATCTACTTTTTCTGCGAGGGATTTAAGTATCGTTAATTTTGTTGAAACTTTTGATCCAGCAACAATTGCTACCAATGGGCGCTTTGGATCAGTCAATGCTTTACCCAAAGCATCAAGCTCAGCCGCCATCAAAGGGCCAGCACATGCAACAGGTGCAAACTTGGCCATGCCATGAGTAGTTGCCTCAGCACGGTGGGCTGTACCGAATGCGTCATTGACATAAACGTCACACAAGTTGGCCATTTTCTGAGCCAACTCATCATTGTTTTTCTTCTCGCCTTTGTTAAGACGGCAATTCTCTAAAAGTACCAAATCACCTGGCTGAATTTCAAAGCCACCTTCTACCCAGTGACTGATCAAGGGAACTTTGCGCTCCATCAGCTCAGCAATTCTGTCAGCCACTGGCGCCAGAGTATCTTCAGGTTTAAATTCACCCTCAGTTGGACGACCAAGGTGAGATGTCACCATCACAGCTGCGCCAGCATCCAAGGCCAATTTAATGGCTGGAATAGATGCTCTGATGCGTGTGTCTTCAGTGATATTGCCTGCATCATCTTGGGGAACGTTCAAATCAGCTCTGATGAAAACCCGCTTACCCTTTAACTGACCATTGGCGGCCAAGGTGGAAAGGCGATTAAATTGAAGTTTTGATGTGCCTGGCATAGCGAATTTTCGACAAAAGACAAGAAAGTCAGATTTTACCTTTTTACGGTCAATCCTGAGTCTTTTTTAAGTCAAAATAAGCCGAATGGCCGTGAAAGCCACCATCCCCAAAATAATTGTTAAAAGCATGCTTCTGGTTAAGCAAAAAGCGATGATTGAGCAAACCCCGCCCCAAAAATAGGGGGAACTGATATCCATATCACTGGAACCCTGAGTAAAAAATATCTCAGGGGCAATGATGGCCACCAAAGCGGCTGCGGGGGCATACCTGAGTGCATTTTGAAGTGTCTCTGAAAGCTCCATGCGCTCACCCACCAAAAGGAAAAAGCCCCTGGTGATAAATGTGATCAGGGTCAAACCAAGAATGACTCCCCAAATTTCAAAAGAGCTCAAGTGGCGCCCCTTTCTTTCTTGGTGAAGCGATCACACATGATTCCGACCAAGATAGCCACAAGCACAGCTAAAACAATGCTGAGCTTATAAGGTAAATCATTGGCCAATAGCGCCACCAATAGAGCAGATAAGGCTGCCAACCTTACTGACAACTGATCGAGCATTGGTAACAAAATAGCTATCAGTGCCAAAGTTCCGGCAAAGCCTAATCCCCAAGAGTCCGGGACTGCACCCGCAAGGAAAATGCCCGCCAAAGATCCGGTTTGCCAGATAGACCAATTCGTCAAAGACATGCCCAAGAAAAAGGGTAAATGAGATGGGTCTTTTTGATATTTTGGGAATCTAGACATGAATAAAGCAAAATTTAGATCACCATTTAAGTAACCCAAGACAGATCTTTTCCAAAAGCTTTTGTTTTTGAAATATGGCTGAATTCCAGCGCTAAAAATGATGAACCTCAGGTTCACAATGATGGCAGTGATAAAAATGGTCCACAAGGGAAAATCGCCAGCAATTAAGGGCAAAGCAGCCAATTGAGCGGAACCTGCGTACACAAACAGTGACATTCCGATGGCTTGCCAGGTCGTTAGACTTGATTCAGCCATGGCCATACCAGTCACCAAAGCCCAAGTGAAGATCGCAAAACCAGCCTTTGACATGGTTTTACTGCCATCACGCATGGTTTTCTTTTGATCAGCAGACCAAGACAACATATTTTTTCCTTGAATTAAGCAAAGATTATAAGTAGCCCTGATTTAAAGGGCATAGCCATCTACCTGTGGCTGTTTTACAATGGCGCTTCAACCCATTTTTCTCAGAATTTAGGAAACAAACCATGTCAATGGCAAATCGTGATGGCTTTATTTGGATGGACGGCAAGATGGTCCCTTGGAGAGACGCAAACATCCATGTGTTAACTCACACACTTCACTATGGCATGGGTGTTTTTGAAGGCGTGAGAGCCTACAAGACTGATGCTGGTCCAGCAATCTTCCGTTTGAAAGAGCACACACGTCGCTTATTCAATTCAGCAAAAATCTTCCAAATGAAGATGAACTACACAGAAGAGCAAATTTCTAAAGCAATCATTGATGTTGTTAAAGAAAATAAATTGGCATCTTGCTATATTCGTCCGATTGTTTGGATTGGCTCTGAAAAACTAGGTATTTCTGCAAGAAGTAATTCAATTCATGCTGCGGTAGCTGCATGGGAGTGGGGTGCTTACTTAGGTGAAGATGGTTTAAACAAAGGTATTCGCGTTAAAACTTCTTCATTCACAAGACATCATGTGAACGTTTCTTTGGTGAGAGCCAAAGCATCTGGTTACTACATCAATTCAATCCTTGCCAATCAAGAAGTGACTGCGCAAGGTTACGATGAAGCTCTTCTATTAGACACCGACGGCTATGTATCAGAAGGTTCTGGCGAGAACGTGTTCATTGTTAGAAATGGCATTATTTACACCCCTGACTTAGCCTCTTGCTTAGATGGCATTACTCGTGATGCTATCTTTACCATTGCTAAAGATCTAGGTATTGAAGTCAAAGAAAAGCGCATCACACGTGATGAGATGTATTGCTGTGACGAAGCTTTCTTCACTGGTACAGCCGCTGAAGTAACGCCTATTCGTGAACTTGATGATCGCATCATCGGTGATGGCACACGCGGTCCAATCACGACAAAAATTCAACAGATATTCTTTGATGCAGTAGCTGGTAAGAGCGATAAGTATCGTCACTGGCTAACAGTGGTTTAAGAACACTCAGATAGCCGAGGTCATGATGAGTCAGCAAAGTGTTATTAAGGTGGATGGTCATAAAGACTTGCCACTTCACTGCCCAAACAATAACTCTCCTGCTTGGAGCATGCATCCTCGCGTGTTTCTAGACGTGCTTACAACTGGTCATGCCAAGTGCCCTTACTGCGGCACTGAATATGAACTTCTGCCTGGCACAAAGCCACACGGTCACTAAGATGGTAAAGATACTCATCATTGCACCCAATTGGATTGGTGATGCAGTGATGACTGAGCCTCTGATATCTCAACTTAAAAAAAATAATCCCAACAGTCAGATTGATGTTTTAGCTACCCCATGGGTGGCTAGCATCATGAAAGCAATTCCAGCTGTTGATCAAATCATCTCCGCTGATTTTCAGCACGGCTCATTGCAGTGGCAAGAGCGCAAAGCTCTGGCGAAACAATTGACCCAAAGCGCCTACACCCATGCTTATGTTTTGCCCAATAGTTTTAAATCAGCATTGATTCCGTGGCTTGCCAAGATTCCCAACAGAATTGGCTATCAAGGTGAAATGCGTTGGGGCTTGATCAATCAAGCGCATAAAAATCCATCACGCTCACATCGTCCACCGATGTCGAGTCACTATTTTTCTCTGTCAGGCAACACTTCGTCAGAAGTACCTCAGCCACATCTATCACTGCCTGATGCAATGATCACTGATAGCCAACAAAGGCTTCAAAAAATTCAAGCGCATCAAGATCTTTATGTTTTATGTCCTGGTGCTGAATATGGTCCTGCCAAACAATGGCCGATCGAACATTTTGGCCAATTAGCTAAAAACATCATCGAAACAAAAGAAAATGCTTTAGTCGTTATTTTGGGAAGCAAAAAAGAGTTTCCAATTGGCAGTGACATCGTCTCAATGAGTACCCATCCGGATAAAGTGATTAATTGGTGTGGCCAAACCAGTCTTGAGGATGCCATGGCAACGATCAGCAATGCCACAGCTGTGATCAGCAATGATTCTGGTTTGATGCATATCGCTGCAGCATTCAGACGCCCCCAAGTGGCCATTTTTGGCTCTAGTGATCCAAGGCATACGCCACCACTATCCAAACTCGCGTCAATACATTGGCTACATCTTGAATGCAGTCCCTGCTTCAAGAGGACTTGCCCTCTTGGTCATTTGAAATGTTTAGTGGACATAGAAGTGAAAGACGTCCTAAACTCTGTCAATCAACTAACTCACTAAAAATACCATGCCAAGTCAAGCCAGATTGTTTCAAATGCCAGAAGAAGTCATCGAAGCTTGGCGTGAATCATTGCATCGCAATGATTTGGATGGATCCATTGATCTTTGGATGGATGAGGATTCAATCACCTGCATATTGCCGGGTGGTAAACGTTTGAGTGGTCATGCTGAACTGCGCGAGGGTCTTAAGAAAATACTTGAAGATCATTTTCTGTGGCTTGACCCAATTCAAGTGATTGGTCATACAGGCATCGGCATATCTTTTTTTGATTCAACAGAAGCTGTTCGCTTAGAGGCTGAGCAAATTGAACCAGAGTTTTTCTTGAACTTCACTTATATTTTGGTCCAAGGCCCGATGGGCTGGAGAATCGCTCATATACACACAAGCCCCGCACAAGAAGAACATATTCAGTTGCCAAGCACCATTCACGGCTTTCACTAATAAAAAACTTTAAGAACTATTTTTGTTTTTGTTGAATCAGTTCTTGACGGTATAGGTCCTGAATCTGTCTGGCGCGAGCATCAATCTCTGAAGACTGATAAAAATCAGCATCCCCAGCAAGCTTAGCTAAGCGCATTTGCTCAATCGCAGCCACCCATGCGCCATCAGCAACATACTTTTCTGCCAATGCAGAGTGCTGAAGAGCTTTTTTACCTGATTGAGCATAGGCTCTGGCCAACAGATCCCACCATATTGAATTTTCAGGCTGTGATCTTGTTTGAGTTTTTAACCAATTGATTGCTTGATCAAACTGACGAGTTTTTAACTGCCCTTCTACAGTCAAAATATTCAAAGATCTTGATTGAGGGTGGGTGGCTTTAATTTGAGCCAATTGTTTGAGCCCCTCTGCGTGCTGCCCTTTGGCATACAAAATATCAATCGCGGTTGTCTCTAAAGAGAGGCTAGAGCGCTGCACCGGAGATCCTTGTGCAGCAACTGTCTGCATCAACACCCTACTCTTTTGCAAATATGAATCTGCCTCGCTTATTTTTTGCTGTTTTAAGTTTAATAAGGCTAGGCCGTAATTGCCTTCTAATTGCTTGATAGGCTCTGGCTTTCTGGCAAGGCTCTCATAAAATTGTTTTAGTTCTGGGTAATTACTTGAGCTGGTGGTTTGTAACAAACGTGCACGGGCTTTCAACAAGTAAAACTCAACTGATGAGTTGACCTTTGGTTTACTTAAACCTCGGACTCGATCTTGCATGTCTGCAATTCGATCGGTAGTCAGTGGGTGAGTTCTGACATAACCAGGAACACCACTTTCCATGATGCTGTTGGCTCTTTGCATTCTTTGGAAAAAATCAGGCATGCCCTGCACATCAAATCCACCCGCCTGAAGAATCTGAAAGCCAACACGATCAGCCTCACGTTCTGCATCCCTAGAGTATGCCAATTGGTTTTGTATGGCCAAAGCTTGACCACCTACCGCCAAACCCTGAGCAGCATTTGGATTACGACTGGCAGCAACCGCAGCCAAAACAATCGATGCCAAAGCAATCATTGAGTTAGTGCCTTGCTGACTGAACATACGAGCAATGTGTTTTTGAGTGACGTGACCGATTTCATGACCAAGCACGGAAGCCAGTTCAGATTCTGTTTCTGCAGAAACAATCAAACCAGTGTGCACACCAATAAAGCCCCCTGGCAAAGCAAAGGCGTTGATGCTTTTATCGCGTACACCGAATAATTCAAAGTTAATTGCAAAACTTCCACGTCCCTCTAGACCAGCGATACCTTGTCTTCTGGCTGTATCGATCAAATGCTGACCAATCGTATTTAGATAGTCATGGAAAACTGCATCTTTTGCATAGTCTGGATCTCTACGAATATCGCGCATGATGCGCTCACCCAGCAATCTTTCATCAATGGGGGATAAGGTTGCGCTTGATGAATCGCCCAAATCAGGCAAAACCAATTGAGGCTGCTGCATTCTCTTGCTAGGAGGTGCGAATTCAGAACCAGCCCTCGGCGACTGCATGGTCCGATCAATATTGTCTTGCGCAAGCCTGTTGTTATCGACGTGAGCCAATAAGCAGCTTGGATAGAAAATCAAAGCGAGAGATCCCGCTATTAATTTCTGCGCGACTTTATTCTTTTTACGATTCATATCCCTAATTATGGTACAAATACTGCATGAACAAACTGACTCATTTTGACGAAACTGGCCAAGCCCACATGGTAGATGTGGGTCAAAAGGCTCACACACACCGTATTGCAACTGCTACTGGCAGTATACAAATGCAGAAAAGTACTTTCGACATGGTGATGTCGGGAAGCCACAAAAAAGGCGATGTGATTGGCATCGCCAGAATTGCCGCTATCCAAGCCACCAAAAAGAGTCCTGATTTGATTCCTTTGTGCCATCCTATCGCATTAACCAGGGTCGCCGTTGAATTCACCCCTGACGAATCGAATTCAACCATTCACTGCACCGTGACCACAGAGAACATTGGTCAAACTGGTGTTGAAATAGAAGCTTTAACAGGTGTCCAAATCGGCTTACTCACTATTTACGATATGTGCAAAGCCGTCGACCGCGGCATGGTTATCAAAGAAGTCAAACTGCTCGAGAAGAGCGGTGGCAAGTCAGGTACCTGGGTGGCAGATAAGTAAATATGTTTCCACACAATAAAAAAGGCGAAGATATCTTCGCCTTTTTTATTGAACCTCTAATTTATTAATTCTTACTTGCAATCACTTGGTAAAAGTTTTGCAGGCAATGTTGTTGCGGGTGATTTACATGACCAAATACCTGCCCATGGTTGCTCGCCTTTGATACTCAAATCTAAGGCCACAACTGCATCAGAGCTGGCATTGTTCACCGGAATAATGCTCAAAATATTGGCTCCGTCTGGAGCAACACTGTTTTGATAAGTGATCACAATTGAACCATTTGTTTCAATTTTGATATCTTTAATACTGTTGGTAACAGCACCCTTGAAAGTTGACTCAGTCGCCACCGCCATGTCTGTAGCACCCTTACTTGAGTAGGCCTCAGTCACAGCTAATTTAGCTCCAGCTGCCAAACTCAAACCTTCAGTCACACGAGTCTTGGCTATGTAATCTTGATACTTAGGCACAGCGATTGCAGCCAAGATACCAATGATGGCAATCACCACCATCAATTCAATCAAGGTAAACCCATTTTTTTTATTCATTGAAGTGTCTTGCTTTGATGTCATAAGGTCTTTAATTTTCATTCATTCAATCCTTTGTTAATGGGAAACCATCATCTCAGATGATACCCATCAACAAGGACTACATCGTTGTCAGAAAGCTCTGATTTTGAGTTGCGTCAAAGAAAAAGTAATTAAGCCTGTTTCGCTTTCTTCTTTTGCCTTTTCATCACTTCGCCATAAATCATCACACCAACAGCAGCTGCAATACCAGCAACCGTTGCATAGTTCTCAATGCCTTCACCGAAGTACTTGATCAAACCAGGATCAGAGAAGATCATTCCGCCGGCAATCCAACCTAATAAGCCTGCGCCCATTGTCACAATCCATGGGAAGCGATCAATCAAATAAAGAACAATTTGACTTCCGCCCACAATCAATGGAATTGAAACCAACAAACCAAACACAATGTATCCAAATTGATGGTGAGCTGCATCAACTTGACCTGCAGCACCAGCAATTGCGATCACGTTATCAACACTCATGGCAATGTCAGCCACGATGATGGTTTTAACAGCTGCCCATAACTTATCAGAAGCCTCAAGTTCATGGCCATCATCATCTTCTGATTGAACCATCAACTTATAACCAATCCACAACAGCAAAATACCGCCTGTGAATTTCAAGAAAGGAATCTGTAGCAAAGTAACAGCAAAAGCAACCAACGCTATACGTAGAATAATCGCACCTGCCGTGCCCCACATGATGCCTTTACGTCGCTGATTAGGATGTAAATTACGACAAGCCAATGCGATCACTACCGCATTATCGCCACCCAATAAAATATCGATCATGATGATTTGAGCAATCACTGCCCAATCAATCGTCGCTAGAAATTCCATTTTTACCTCTTATTGTTATTGTTATTGAAATAAAAAACGGGAGCCAGGCTCCCGTTAATTGTTACCCGTAGAAGGGATATTACAACAATGCCTTAAGCAACTTGCCCATTTCTGATGGGTTGCGTGTCACTGTAAAGCCACACTCTTCCATGATGGCCAACTTAGCATCAGCTGTGTCAGCACCGCCAGAAATCAAAGCACCAGCATGGCCCATGCGCTTACCTGCAGGAGCAGTAACACCAGCAATGAAACCTACCACTGGTTTTTTCATATTAGCTTTGCACCAACGAGCTGCTTCAGCTTCATCAGGACCGCCGATTTCACCAATCATGATCACTGCATCAGTATCTGGATCATCATTGAAAGCTTTCATGACATCAATGTGCTTAAGACCGTTGATTGGGTCACCACCAATACCAACTGCTGAAGATTGACCTAGACCAATTTCAGTTAACTGAGCAACAGCTTCATAAGTCAAAGTACCTGAGCGGCTAACAACACCGATACGACCTTTGCGGTGAATGTGACCTGGCATGATGCCAATCTTGATCTCTTCAGGAGTGATCAAACCTGGGCAGTTAGGACCTAACAACAAAGTCTTTTTGCCGCCTTTAGCTTCTTTAGCAGCCATCTTGTTACGAACTTCCAACATGTCGCGAACTGGAATACCTTCTGTGATACAGATGGCCAAATCTAGATCAGCTTCAACAGCTTCCCAGATAGCAGCAGCTGCGCCAGCTGGTGGAACATAAATCACTGAAACAGTTGCACCTGTTTCTGCAGCAGCTTCTTTCACTGATGCATAAATAGGAATGTTGAAAATTTTCTCGCCAGCTTTTTTAGGGTTCACGCCAGCAACAAAGCATTCTTTGCCGTTTGCGTACTCTTGACACTTTTCAGTGTGGAACTGACCTGTTTTACCAGTGATACCTTGAGTAATGACTCGTGTGTTTTTATTAATAAGAATAGACATTTAAATTCCTTTCGTGGCCGGGGGCTTATTTAACCGCTGCAACAGCTTTAGTTGCTGCTTCAGCCATCGTGTCTGCGCTGATGATTGGTAGACCTGACTCAGCTAACATCTTCTTGCCAAGGTCCTCGTTAGTACCCTTCATACGAACTACCAAAGGCACACTCAAGTTCACCGCTTTACAGGCTGTGATCACACCGTCCGCGATCACATCACACTTCATGATGCCGCCGAAAATGTTGACCAAGATAGCTTTCACATCTTTGTTCTTCAACATGATCTTGAATGCTTCTGTTACTTTTTCAGCAGTTGCACCACCACCAACGTCCAAGAAGTTTGCTGGCTCACCACCAAACAACTTGATTGTGTCCATTGTTGCCATCGCCAAACCAGCACCGTTCACCAAGCAACCAATGTTGCCGTCCAATGAAATGTAGGCCAAATCAAACTTAGAGGCTTCTACTTCAGCTGGATCTTCTTCATCCAAGTCGCGGTATGCAACGATTTCTGGATGACGGAATAATGCGTTTGAATCAAAGTTGAACTTAGCGTCCAATGCCTTGATCTTGCCGTTACCTTCAAGGATCAATGGGTTAATTTCAACCAATGATGCATCGGTGTCCATATACACTTTGTACAAGTTTTGCAAAGCTTCCTTTGCCATGGCTTGTGATGCCTCAGGTACACCAATACCTTGCGCTAATTTTGTTGCATCAGCATCAGTCAAACCAACCAATGGGTTCACAAATGCTTTGATGATTTTTTCTGGAGTTTTTTCAGCAACTTCTTCGATATCCATGCCGCCTTCGCTAGACGCCATCACCACAACTGATTGCGTACCACGATCAGTCAAGATACCTACGTAATATTCTTTTTTGATGTCCGCACCGTCTTCAACCAATAAACGGCGAACTTTTTGTCCTTCTGGACCTGTTTGGTGAGTTTTTAACTGCATACCCAAAATTTGAGTAGCGTAAGTTTTTACCTCATCAAGGCTCTTTGCAACCTTAACGCCACCACCTTTACCGCGGCCACCTGCATGTATTTGGGCCTTCACAACCCATACTGGGCCACCCAGTTTTTTAGCTGCTTCAACAGCCTCATCAACGCTTAAAGCTGAAATGCCATTTGGCACTGGAACATTGAACTGACGCAAGATTTCCTTGCCTTGGTACTCGTGGATCTTCATTAAGGCTCCCTATTGAATAGTCCGAAATATTAATATTTTTAGCTTACTTAACTCTGTCTATTTACTATTTTTGCTAAGTAATCTCACTATTATCGCTTTTTCAGGGATTAGGACTCTTTTTTCGACATTTCAACAGGGGTTAATGGCGCCCCAAACCAAGCCCGGTGATACCTTTTCACTGTTTCACCGTCAGTTCTTAAGGCATGGCAGCGATTGAGCTGAAATGGCATCGTGCCAGACCCATTGTCAACAACCTTGAAAACCTCTCCCGCAAATGCCTGGATCGCCACAGTTGGCAAAACTGAACATAGCTCAGTCATGTGTGAGCAACCAGAAATGCCACTTAAGCGCTCTTTCACTGCACCACGAAAGCCATTCACTAAATTAAGTCCGATGAGTTTTCTGTAGTCTGGCTCAATAGTCTTGCAATGATCATCGTATGGTGCATCGTGCGTTTTCGCGTGAGCATCAACAATGTTGAATTCTGTATCAATTGTGACCGTCAAAACCATTCGATGAATGGCCTGGCCCTTGGGCTTAACACCTGAAGCTAAATGAAAGTCTTTATCTTTAACGTCCAGCAATGTGGCTTCAACATCCCACAAACCATCATCACGACGAAATGCTTGGGTCTTGATATCTCTTGTGTGTATCAGCGTGCGATTGGGGGATGAAGGTGTAGTCATGAACCTAGTCTACACCAGCCAAGATTATTCTGAATCTTCCTCAGCGGGTAAGAATCGTCCATCAACAATCTTTGTCACTACACCCAGGGGGAAGCCTTTGGCTACTAAATACCGCATTTGCTTGGATTTTTCTTTTGGGTCTTTGGCGATCACTGAATCAAATTTTCTTTGCCACAACTCCCAAGCTCTCATCGCATCAGAATCTTTTAGTCGCTCTTTGATCTCTAGCAAAGAGTCACCCTCAATGCCTTGCTGCTTTAACTCATCAACGATTTTCAAACTGCCATAGCGCTCAGATTTACGGCGAACCAAGCTCTCTGCAAAACGCTCATCTGATAACCAAGACTGTGCCTCAAGTTTTGCCATGAGTTCATCAAGTTCAATATCAGATTCTGCATAAGGCAAGAGCTTCTTGCGAAGCTCTTGGCGACTATGCTCTCTTCTTGATAAATACCGAAGAGCTCGCCCCATCAAACTTGGGGCTTGCTGTTTAGGCATCCGCTTCTTCTTTAGGACTGATCACACTACCAGTGTTAACGCCTAATTTTTCACGAACCTTTGCCTCAATTTCTTTGGCAATCTCAGGATTCTCTTTCAAGAACTCGCGAGCGTTGTCTTTGCCTTGTCCCACACGCTCGCCGTTATAACTGTACCAAGCACCTGATTTCTCAACGATGTCACACTCAACACCTAGGTCAATGATTTCACCCTGACGAGAAATACCTTCTCCGTACATGATGTCAAAGATAGCTTCTCGGAATGGCGGAGATACTTTGTTTTTCACAACCTTCACGCGTGTTTCATTACCAACGATGTCATCGCCTTTCTTAATACTGCCGATACGACGAATATCCAAACGCATTGAGGCATAAAACTTCAAAGCATTACCGCCTGTGGTGGTTTCAGGTGAACCAAACATCACACCAATCTTCATACGAATTTGGTTAATGAAAATCACCATTGAGTTTGTACGTTTGATTGTTCCTGTTAGTTTGCGCAATGCTTGACTCATCAAACGAGCTTGTAAACCAGGTAAAGAATCACCCATGTCGCCTTCAATTTCTGCGCGCGGTACCAAGGCAGCAACTGAGTCAATCACGATTAAATCAATAGAACCTGAACGAACTAAGGCATCGGCGATTTCCAATGCTTGCTCACCAGTATCAGGCTGAGAAATTAATAAGTTATTAACATCAACGCCCAATTTAGCTGCGTACTGCACATCCAAAGCATGCTCAGCATCAATGAACGCACATGTGCCACCTAACTTTTGCATTTCAGCAACCGCATGCAAAGTTAAGGTTGTTTTACCTGAGGACTCCGGACCATATATCTCAATCACGCGACCCCTGGCTAAACCACCAACACCCAAGGCAATATCCAAGCCTAGAGAACCAGTTGATACAACTTGGATATCTTGGCCAATATCACTGTCACCAAGACGCATGATGGAGCCCTTACCAAACTGTTTTTCAATCTGAGCAAGTGCTGCATTGAGGGCTTTTTGCTTATCAGAGCTCATTCCCTCAATATCAGCGGGGCCTGATCCAGATTTCTTTTTTTGGTCTTCCATGGTCGTCCTTATTTAAAATTAGGTGTATTTTGTCTACACAACAGCAATTTACAGTAATTACTGTATATAAAAACAGTATTCTATGCAAGGATTTTTTTAATACCTAGCTAGAATATGCACTAGAAACTAGTTTATTGCTGCCTAATGTCAGACAATACCTATAAACAAGCAAGATTTTGCTGATTGGGCTGTATGAGAATACTGATTGCAGAAGACGATAGCGTATTAGCTGATGGGTTAACCAGGTCCTT
>JBJOKN010000122.1:0-3676 GCA_046046075.1 Pseudomonadota bacterium | reverse complement strand
AACTCTGGAATTTCTTGCCAACCAAAAGAGTCTTTCATCCAAGCAATGACGGCCAATAAATCTTGGGTTTCACCCTTGCCATCATCATGCACACCTTCGGATGCACCAACACCTCTGAAGTTAGGTCTTACAGTCACATAATTCAACTGGGCAAAAGTACGAGCCAAGGTTTGCGCCACTTTGTTGTCCATCGTGCCACCCAAAAGCGGATGAGGGTGGGCAACCAAAGCAATACCTCTAGGACGAAAATTTGCTGGGTCATGCTTTAAACCCTCAGGCAAATCTAAAGATGCCTCAATGATTCCAGCTGGACCTTTTAAATGAATTTTGATGGTTCGATTCAATTAATCAATCCTCAAACGATCAACCACTTGGCCTTTAACAAAATGTGTATCAATGATTTCATCAATATCACTTTGATCGATGGCGGTGTACCAAATGCCTTCTGGATAAACAACCATCACTGGGCCATGCTCACAGCGATCCAAACAACCAGCTTTATTCACTCGGACTTTTCCAGAACCCGCCAAGCCTAACTCCTTACAACGAAGTTTGGCATGCTCAAAGAGTCCTTGAGCGTTGTGCTGGGCACAACAGTCCTTACCGTTTTCACGCTGATTTAAACAAAAGAATAAGTGGTATTTGTAGTGGCTCATATTGAAAATTATATAGATGACTTGAGTTTTAAGCCTTTTATCAAAGATAAGCATGCCACCACCGGCCAAATCCAAGCCAACCATGACATCAAATGATTAAAGTGCAATAAACGACCTTGGCGCCACTCTTGAATGGTCACCAAATAATATGGATTTTGCGGAAAGAAATTAACCAAGAACAACATCCCGAGCAAGGTGCAAACGGCGATGAAATACAAATAAACTCTATTTAATTGCAAGGCACCAAACAATAGAATGGTTGCAAAGATCATCCCCCACAATGCAGGCGGCGTTAACCACGCAAAGCTTTTATCAGCACCAAACTGCATCCCTGAAAACAAGCCCTTCAAAATAATTGTGGCAATCAGCAAACAAAATAGCAGCGGTAATTTAGGCGCACCTTTGCGCATGGTCAATGCAATGCTGATACCAGCAAAAATCCAGGCCATCATCGTTGTGGCGATCTCAATGGTGGCGAAATTAAAAGTACTGGTCCACAGCATGGAAGTTGGCCACTTGGTCGCAAGACCACCCATGGCTAGCCACGCCGTTTGCGGATAAATTTGCGCCCACGGAAATGCAATTAATAACAAAATACCGCTAGAACGAACCCCAAACCATTCAACCCTCTTTCTCTGAAACACGCTTCCCGAAAGCCAAGTTGGGTCCAAGCTGATAGCAAACAATGCCCCAAATGTCACCCCAGATATATTCGCCCACCAATCGACATTACTCGGAATCCGAGTAACTAGCCAAGTTTGTAAAGACTCTAAGCCTGCGGAAAGACAGGCCCCGATGATGATTGAAAACCAAAGTGCACGATAAGATTTGAGCCGAGGATAAACAGCAAAAACAATCAAAAATCCCAAGGGCATATAGCCCAAGATATTCGTAAAGACATCAAATGATGTGATGTATTGGGGTATGGGCGCTAAGATCCAATCCAAATACGTGGCGCCCACACTGATATTGAAATTAAACGGGTAAATGCTGGCATAAATGATCAGCAAAATATAAGAAAGGCATGCCATCCTTGCAGTTGGCATTGGCAAATCAGGCCAATTTAGGCGTTGTGGTCTCTGAAAATTCCCTGTCATAACGACATAGTACCTACAATAATGACATGGCGATAAATTGGATCCTAGAAAGCGTCGATCAAAGTCCTTCAACCAATGAAGACTTGATGGCTCGCTGGCGAGCTGGTCAGCTATGGGAGCCCATCGCCAGAAAAGCCATCACACAAACTTCCGGCAAAGGCCGACTTGGTAGATCTTGGGTGAGCCATGCCAAGCAAGCTCTGACATTTTCAGTTGCTTATCCATTTAAAAAAAGTATTTCTGAACTTTCAGGCTTAAGTCTTGCTTGTGGACTTGGAGTAATCAAAGGTATCAGCAAAGCCAGCGGAATTTCTCAAGAAGATTTAAAAAAATCAGGTTTAGGCCTCAAATGGCCCAACGATATTTTTTTAAACAATAAAAAAATGGCTGGGATGTTGCTCGAAGGCGGTCAATTAGATCCAAGCCAAGCTACTTGGATAGTGATTGGTATTGGCATTAATTTGACTGCAGATCAAACTCTTGAAAACAGCATCCAACGTCCAATCGCCAGCTTAGATCAGATTGATCGGGTTAAAACAATCGATGCCGACGTTTTATGGCTCGCAATCCTCAAAGAGCTTGCAGAAACTATTGAACTTTTTGAACAATATTCATTTTCAAAATTTCAGGAAGAATGGAATTCGTGGGATGTGTATAGAAATCAAAACTGTGCCATCGTTCAAAATGAGCAAATACAATTTGAGGGTTTTGAGCGAGGTGTTGATACAGAAGGTCACCTACTCGTTGAATCTAACAATAAGATACAAAAAATTATCAGCGGTGATGTTTCTTTAAAGGTAAAAGCATGAGCATCTTGTTGATTGACATCGGCAACACCAGACTCAAGTGGGCTATAGCAGCCAACAATGATGATTTGCATTCTGATTTTATTGATCAAGGTGCAAGCATGAATAATTCACCCAATCAATTTGCTCAACTTGATCCAATATCAAAAAAACAAAGTGTTGAAAAAATCATTTGCTCAAGCGTCATCAGTGAAGCTCAAACTTTGGCGCTTAAAAAACATTGCCAAACAATCATGCCCCAAGCATCATGGTTTCAGATCAACGGTGCATCAGCTATAGAACATCTTGCCAGCCAATATGATCAGGCGCAGCAATTAGGAGCGGACAGAAGAGCAATGGCACTTGGGGCGCATCAGATGTTTGCGGACAAACATATCTTGGTGATTGGGGCTGGGACTGCGACCACCATCGACCTCATCACGCCCTCGCATCACATGGGTGGCTGGATTTTCCCAGGCATGACATTGATGACCAATGCTCTTAACTTAAATACCGCTCAATTGCCCAATGTATTAACAAACGGAAATGGTTCATCGTTAAAAATTGGTACGAATACCAATGATGCGATTGATCAAGGAATTTTGGCTAGCCACCTAGGAGCAATCATGATGGCGCAAGAGTATGTGAAAAATCATAAAATGAAACTTGATCTCATGATCATCACTGGCGGTAATGCTAAAAAATTAATTAGCCACTTAAAAGACTTCTCCTCAACGTTGGCAATTCATCATGAGGAGCAATTGGTGCTTAAAGGACTTTTGGCTTGGAATAAGATGGGATTGGCTTCATGAGTAAAAAACTTAAAGCTGCTTTGATCATTGCAATATGCATTGTCATTTTGTTGGCATTGCAAATAAATGCCAATTCTTTTAGAGCTCAAAGTACGATTAATTCTTGGTTTGAAACTGCGTTTCAAGGATCAGCAATAGCTGTTCAAGAAAACGATCAAATCAAACTTCTAAGTCCCGCACAATCATCTGGGGCATCAAGCCCTGATCTTGTTAACAAGAGCCGTCGTTGATCGATCATGAATAAACGGTATGGCATAAGCCTTACCGCCCCAAGTTTTGACCAAAGCTGTTTCAGCTAAATCATCAATCTGATAATCGCCGCCTTT
>JBJOKN010000007.1:0-14349 GCA_046046075.1 Pseudomonadota bacterium | reverse complement strand
CGTAGCCACGCAACGAAGGGAAAATTATTTTGTACTTGATTTGTAGGCATAGTGGAAAATTATAGGGTGCAACCAGAAAAAATAACCAAACTTTTAAAAATTGAGTTTCCCGAAAGCTTACCTGTCTCTGGGCAGAGGGAGAAAATCACTCATGCGCTAAAGCAGAACCAAGTCATCATTGTGTGCGGAGAAACTGGTTCTGGCAAGACCACTCAGCTTCCTAAGATCTGCCTTGCCATGGGGCGAGGGCGTGCCAATGGCACTGGTCAGTTAATTGGCCATACCCAGCCAAGAAGGATTGCAGCCACCTCAACAGCCAAAAGAATTGCTCAGGAGCTGGGTAGTCCCATTGGGGAGGATGTGGGTTACCAAGTGCGGTTTGCTGATAAAACGTCCGCAAGCGCTTCAGTCAAACTGATGACCGACGGTATTTTGTTGGCCGAAACTCAGCGCGACCCACTTTTAAAGGCTTATGACACCATCATCATTGACGAGGCCCACGAGCGCAGCCTGAATATTGATTTTCTCCTGGGTTACTTAAGACAGCTATTGCCCAAGCGCCCAGACTTAAAGGTGATTGTCACTTCTGCAACGATTGATGCCCAGCGTTTTGCAGAGCATTTCGGCTCAAAAGAGCGCCCAGCACCTGTGATCGAGGTCAGTGGTCGTCTTTACCCAGTTGAGCTTCGCTACAGACCTTTACTAGAGCAGGGTAAAAAGGAAGCCAAGGATATTCCTGATGCTGTTTTGGATGCGATCAATGAGTTGTGGCGTGATGGTCCCCAATCGGCCGGCGACATTCTGGTTTTCTTGCCAGGTGAGCGCGAAATTCGAGATTGCGCCGAGGCTATTCGAAAAGATCATGTTCTGAACCAGCGTTATCGTCCAGATGTTCTGAGTTTGTTTGCTAGACAATCCGTGGCTGAGCAGGAGAGAGTTTTCCAGGGTGAGGGTGGCCGTCGAATTGTCTTGGCTACCAACGTAGCTGAAACATCTTTGACTGTGCCGGGGATTCGCTTTGTGATTGATGCGGGCCTAGCCAGGGTCAAGCGCTACTCTTATCGTAACAAGGTGGAGCAACTCCAGGTTGAGCCGATTTCTCAGGCTGCGGCCAACCAACGTGCAGGCCGTTGCGGTCGAGTGGCAGATGGTATTTGTGTTCGTTTGTATGACGAGGCTGATTTCAATGCCCGACCAAAATTCACCGATCCTGAAATTCTAAGAAGCTCCTTGGCTGCCGTGATTCTTCGGATGCGCGCCTTAAAACTTCCAAAAATACAAGAATTCCCATTTATTGAGGCGCCATTGGGTCGAGCGATTGCCGATGGTGTTCAGTTATTGGAAGAGTTGGGTGCCATGGAATCTGATGGCCCACGGCAAGGCGCTCTGACACCGATCGGTAAGCAATTAGCAGCCTTACCACTCGACCCAAGGGTGGGGCGGATGCTGTTGGCCGCAAGAGAGCATCAAGCTCTGAGGGAAGTTTTGATCATCGCGACGGCTATGGCCACACAAGATCCAAGAGATCGCCCCATGGAGTATGCCCAAGCAGCGGATACAGCTCACAAGATCTTTGCCGATGAAAGATCTGAGTTTTTATCATTCGTTAAATTGTGGGATTGGTATCAGCAGGCTCTGGTCAATAAGCAAAGTAATCGTCAATTAGAAAACCTGTGCAAGACTCATTTCATCTCCCCTAGAAGAATGCGAGAGTGGCGCGACATTCACGGACAACTTCATCGTTTATTACTTGAGCAGGGTTGGAAAGAAAATCAAACCCCTGCAACTTTTGAGCAGATCCATCTTTCTTTATTGACTGGCTTACTTGGCAATATCGCTAAAAAAGCTGATGATGAAAAACATGGTCCTAGTGTTTACGAAGGGGCTCGTGGAATCAAGTTAACCATTTGGCCTGGATCCACGATTGGTAAAAAGGCGGGTGCCTGGATCTTAGCTTCAGAATTAGTAGAGACCAGTCGACTATTTGCTAGAACCATTGCGAAGATTGAGCCACATTGGGTTGAAAAGGTGGCCAGTCATCGCATTGTTAGGTCCTGGAGTGATCCATTTTGGGATGCTCGCCAAGGTGAAGTCATGGCACATGAGAGAGGCACGTTGTATGGCTTACCGATCTACCACGGTAGAAAGATTAGATTTTCACCAAAAGATCCACAAGAGGCTCGTCATATTTTTATTCAGAGAGCTTTAGTAGAAGCAGATTTATTTGGTCAGACCGAAGCAGCTCAGGCGCAAAAGCAAGGTGGAGCAATTGGCGGCTTTTTTTGGCATAACTTAAGCCTTGTTAAGCAAATTGAAGCTCTAGAACATCGCTCTCGTCGCCAAGATGTTTTAGTCGATGATCAACTGCTCTTCGCTTTCTATGATCAGCAGCTTCCTGCGACAGTTTTTTGTAAAGCAAGTCTTGAAGCATGGCTTAAAGAAGATGCAAAAAATGTCGCATCTCTTAAATTGGATAAATCTGATTTGATGAGGCATGAGGCTGCCGGGGTGACTTTGGATCGTTACCCTAAAACAATCAAGATGGCGGGCACTGAACTGCAACTCAGTTATCACTTTGAGCCAGGCAGTCCCAAAGATGGTGTGACCATGGTGATTCCTTTGACTCTTCTCAATCAAATTGATCAACGTCGTTGTGAATGGTTAGTACCTGGTCTAGCTACAGAGAAAACTCAGCTCTACCTCAAATCATTACCGCAAAAGTTGCGTCGTTACTGTGTGCCTTTGCCTGATTACGCTAAAAAATTTGTTGAGCGCACATCAGACAACAACACTTTTGGAGATGGAGATTTTTTAGATGCCTTGATTGCTGACATCCGTGAGCAAACGCAAGTGCAAGTCCAGCGCGCAGATTTTCGACCTGAGAATCTACCTTTGCATTGTTTTATGAATTTCCGCTTGGTGGATGAGTACGGCCGCCAGATTGATTTAGAGCGCAATCTGGGTAAATTGAGGGCAGAGCACTCTCAAGCAGCCAGAGAGGTTTTTCAAGAGGTGGCAGCTAGTGCAGTCAATCAGTTGGTAAGCCCTTCAAAAAGTGGTAATTCTGATTTAAAAACATCAGGAGTCTTGGGCGCCAGTGATTCAGCTGCCAAAACTGTTATCTCACAAACCGAAAATATCAAAGATTGGTCTTTTGGCGTTTTGCCAGAAATGCTTGAGATAAAACGAGGTAAACAGAATTTATACGGTTACCCAGCATTAGTTGATCAGCAAACACATTGCGACATTGAGGTTTTTGATGACCCTGAGGTTGCAAGACAAGCTCACCTGCAAGGTTTGCGTCGATTATTTGCCTTACCGATGCGAGAGACCATCAAAGCTTTGCATAAGCAATTACCTGGAGCCAGAGACTTAGGTCTGTTGTTCATGAATATCGGTAATGCTGAAGACTTGATCACCCAAGTGATAGATCTTGCTATTGAGAGATCATGTTTGATGGAGCCATTGCCAACAAATGCTGAAGAATTCAAGCAACGTCTTGATTTGGGTAAGCCCAAGTTGGCTTTGATAGCTCAAGAAATTGGACGACATGCCCTGAGCGCACTACAAGCTTATACGGATTTGCAAAAGCGCATGGCTCAATTAAAGGCTTTATCAGTTAGTGCTCATGCTGATGTCACTACTCAAATTCAGCAACTGATTCATCCCAAGTTTGTGAAGCAAACCCCATATGAATACTTGGTTCATTTACCAAGGTATCTAAAGGCTGCATCGATGCGAATCGACAAGATCAGACTCAACCCGTCCAGAGATGCCCAGCTTCAGCAAGAGTGGCAGTCACTTCATCAACCATGGATGAAGCTTCTTGCCGCACAAAAGTCATATGGATCCTCTATTGATCCTCGTTTGAATGATTTTAGGTGGCAATTAGAAGAGTTAAGAGTCGCTTTGTATGCGCAAGAGCTTAAAACTCCGACGCCAATGTCCTCAAAACGTCTGCAGAAAATTTTAGATAGTCTTAAAAAGTAATCCTCATTTATTTTGAGGTTAAAACTGATATAAAGGCCTTGAAGTGGGTGCTTGGTACCCTCGGCGTCATTATGATTCATGCGACCGTTAAAGATGGCTTTGTTCATTGGGTAAATCTGATTAGATTTTGTGACAAATCAATAAATCTATTGTGGTTTTAGGATTTTTGGCATTTTGGGTCTTAAAATCCATGGATGCAAAAATCATTCAACTTAAAACTCATTTTTCCTCATTGTTTGGCGCTTTTGCTGCTTGTTACAGGGGTCTCAGTTCAAGCAACTGAAACTGTGAAGCGCACAGCCATCGTTCTTAATTCAGGCGAGGCCAGTGTCAGCCTGATTGATATGGACAAAAGAGCTGTTTACAAAACATTTGCGGTTGGTAAAGAGCCTCATCATTTGATGATCACACCTGATCAGAAGTCAGTATTGGTTGCCAATGCGGCTAGTGATGATGTTGTTTTTTTAGATCCTAAGACAGGAAGTATTCAATCACGCTTACCTAACATCATCGATCCGTATCACATTGGTTACTCTCCGGATAAGAAGTGGTTTGTGGCAGCGGGTAACCGATTGGACAGAGTTGATATTTACGCTGCAAAAAATCAAGAGTTAAAAATGGTGAAAATTGTTAAGGCGGCAAAAACGCCGAGCCATATTGCTTTCACTAGCGACAGTAAACTCACCTTTGTGACCTTGCAGGACTCTAATGAATTAATTGCCATTGATCTTGCCACGCAAGAGATTGTTTGGAGAATGCCGGTTGGCAAAATGCCTGCTGGTGTCTGGATGACGCCGGGAGATAAATATTTATTAGTGGGCTTAACAGGCTCTGACTCTGTCAAAGTCATTGACTGGCGCACGCAAAAGATCGTTAAAGATATTAAAACGGGTAGGGGTGCGCACAACTTCAGACCGCTTGGTGATAAGCGACACATCTTTTTAACCAACCGCGTCGATTCAACCATCAGCATCATTGATATGGATAAGTTGGAAAAAGTTGGAGATATCAAAGGTTTGCCATCTGGCCCTGACTGTATGGATGTGACAGCGGATGGTAAAGAGCTTTGGGTGACTTTTAGGTTTGCTAAAAAAGTCGGCATCATTGATATCGCTAGCCGAAAACTAGTGACAACTATTCCAGTTGGAAAAAGTCCTCACGGTATTTTCTTTCACCCCAGCGCTTCTTGGGAGTAGAGCTTGAGCTTGATCACCAGTCATCGCAAACAGTTGAAAAAAATTGCAGTAGTTTTATTTTTTTCAACAAGCGCTCATGCTACGACTTGTGAAAAACCAATTTACTTGACCTTTGATACTGGCAATATGGATGTTGCTGAGTATGTGGCTGGGGTTTTAAAGAAACATGATGTCAAAGCCACATTTTTTTTGGCGAATGAAAAAACCAAACGTGGCGATTATTCATTAGATGACTCTTGGGCTGAATTTTGGAAGGCATTAAAAAAAGATGGCCATGCCTTCGGTAATCACACTTACCACCACACTTATTTTGTCAAAGATGCAGAAAATAATTCTGTCAAAACGAAACCTCAATTTGGGCCAAACGCTGGCAAAACGATCACTACCAATCAAAGTGCCTTATGCAGTGAATTGCAGTTGGTAAATGACCGTTTTCACAAAATGACTGGCTCTTCATTGAACAAAATCTGGAGGGCTCCTGGCGGAAAAGTGTCCCCTAATTACATTGAGATGGGCCATGTTTGTGGTTATACCCATGTTGGCTGGTCAGATGCTGGTTTCTTGGGCGATGAACTGAGTTCAGAGAGATTCTCAAATCAGCATCTTTTAGATAAAGCTTTGAAAACCCTTCGACCGGGTGATGTTGCCATGGCTCACTTGGGGATATGGTCTAGGAAGGATCCCTGGGCTCCAGCGGTTTTAGAACCTCTGATCATTGGCTTAAAGAAAAAAGGTTACTGTTTTGATACTGTTTTAGGGATTCAGCAGCACCGGCAAATTTCTAGAATAATGAAGCCATGAACAGCCTTTTTACCTGGTACGCCAGTATCCAAGAGTGGTTAATGCAAGAGTTGGTTTTACCCATGCTTTATTTAATGGGAGGTATGGGCTTTGCTGATGATGCTATTGGCGGTCTTGATTGGTTCATGTTGGGGGTCATTCAAGTTCTATTGATTGCTTTGGTACTTCGTCCACTTGAGAGTATTTGGCCTGCAGAAATCAAAAAAAATAAGAATCAACAAATGCCATCAACAGCCGTTTGGTCAGATGTTATTTACACATTAATTCATCGCTTGGGTATTTTTAAGTTAGTCCTGTTTTTATTTTTCTCTGGCTTATTTTTTTGGTTTGATGCGCAATTGCATGACCTGCGTTTTATTCAGTTAACAGTTGAATCATGGATCCCAGGTGTAACTTCAATCCCATGGGTAAGTTTTATTATTTATTTGATCATCTTGGATTTTACGGAGTATCTTTATCACCGTGCGTCTCATCGATTCTCCTGGTGGTGGCAATTGCATGCTTTACACCATAGTCAGAAAACTATGACTGTTTGGAGTGATAACCGTAACCATGTCATGGATGATTTGATTCATTCAGCCGTATTCTCCTTGATTGCTCTTTTGATTGGCGTTGAACCGATTCAATTCTTGTGGTTGATTGTCATCAGTCAATTAGTACAAAGTTGGCAGCACGGCAATTTAAAGTTTGATCATGGTTGGTTCAAATATGTTTTGATTTCGCCTCAATTCCATCGCTATCACCATGCGATTGGTTTGGGTCATGAGGCACCAGGTAAACCTGGTGTTTTGGGTGGATGTAATTTTGGGGTTTTATTTCCATGGTGGGACATGTTGTTTAGAACGGCCATCTTTTCGAAAGACATTCATCCAACGGGTGTTAGGAATTTAGAGGTATCTGAGAATCTTGTGACTCACCAGTGGCAAGGTTTCAGGCATTCATGGCGAGAGCTTAAAAAATTGTTTTAATGAAGTAATAAAGGATTTCGTGTTCAGAGCTCTTGGTTTATCGATGATTGGCTTGATGCATCCAAAGATGCTTTGGTTGAGCTTGCGACCTTTTCTGTTTGTCAGTGTTGCATGGGGCATCTTGTTTTTCTTTATTTGGGAGCCAACCCTAGAACTCATCAGAGTTTTTATTACCACTTCATTTTTAACAGCTTGGATCGCTGATGTGATGTCAGCAGCAGGATGGGATGAAGTCAGGGCAGTGATGGCGCCATTATTACTAGTCATGGTTTTAATCCCTTTGATCACCATTTCTTTATTGATATTCGTTGCTTTTACATCAATACCTGCTGTCATTAAACACTTATCAAAGCAAACGCAATATCAATCTCTTCATCAGGCTAATGCTGGTGGACTATGGGGAAGTATCGTTTATGCCTTGATCTCTATTGTGATTTGTATTTTGTTGTTGCTAGTTACATTGCCTATTTGGTGGATTCCTCCCATGGTGGCAATCTTGCCTCCATTGCTTTGGGGATGGCTAACGATGAGACTCATGAGTTATGACGTCTTAGCCCTTCATGCAAGTGCAGAGGAGAGGAATGCATTGATTTCTGAGCATCGGTGGCGTCTCTTAGGAATGGGCGTTGTATCAGGTATGTTGGGTGCTGTGCCTACATTCTTTTGGGCAACATCGGCCATGGCTTTCATATTTTTCCCGATAGTTTCTTTCTTTGCTTTGTGGATTTATTCTTTGGTTTTTATTTTTTCAGCATTATGGTTTGCTCACTACCTATTGAACGCATTGCGTGAGCATCGGATGATCAATGGAGTTGTATTAAATGACGCATAAAAAGTTCAGACTTATTGTTGTGGGTGACGAGATACTCTCAGGTAAAAGACAAGACAAGCACATGGCGAAAATGATTGAGCTTCTGAATGAGAGAGGCTTGGCACTTCATCAAGTTGAATATGTGGGTGATGATCGAGAGGCCATCACAGAAGTTCTAAAGAAAAGTTTTGCGACTGATGATGTGGTTTTTAGTACCGGAGGAATTGGCTCCACACCAGATGATCACACCAGACAATGTGCCGCAGCGGCTTTGAATGTTCCTTTGGTCTTGCACCCAGAAGCCAAAGAATTGATCACTCAACGAATCAACACCATGGTTGAGGGTGATGCTGAGAAAGCCAAGCTTACCAATCCAGACAATGTTTTACGTATGAAGATGGGGGAGTTTCCTCTTGGAAGTGAAATCATTCCAAATTCTTACAATCTTATTCCTGGATTTCGCATCAAACAGCATCATTTTCTCCCCGGCTTTCCAGTCATGGCCGCGCCAATGATGGCCTGGGTTTTGGATGAGTTGTATGCAGACTTATTTCATAAGACCGATTTTGTAGAGAAAAGTTTCATCATTCCTTTGGGGATGGAGGCTAGTTTGACTACTTTGATGGAGCATATCGAGGCTACTCATTCGAACGTTAAAGTCTTCAGCCTTCCTTCAGTTGGTGATCCACGAAAGGGTGGTGTATTTGCTAAGCGTCATATTGAGTTAGGCTTGAAGGGATCTGCAGCTGAAGTTGATAAAGCTTTTCCCTTTCTGAAGGAAGGTGTTTTAAAATTAGGTTTTGAAATTCATGATTTGCCCCAAGCTGGTGATTAATTGGGCATTTGCTTGAACTTAGTGCATAAATGCACCAAAAAAGTGCATTAAACTGATCTGCACATGGTTTATTGACCTAAAATGCTGATAAGTAAATGAGGTGTGTCTTTTGGCATGCTTTGTGCATAGTTTTGTAATAAGCGGGTTGTATCTTCCATAAAAGATGATGCAACTGATTTGAGATCGTACCAACAGGAGATTTGCATGACAACGAAGACCGTCGCTGATGTAATGAAGCTTGCGAAAGAAAAAGAAGTTACTTTTGTTGACTTCCGTTTTACAGATACCAAAGGTAAAGAGCAGCACGTTTCAGTGCCAGTGTCTCACTTTGATGAAGATAAATTTGAGAGTGGTCATGCATTTGACGGCTCTTCAATTGCTGGTTGGAAAGGTATTGAAGCATCAGACATGTTGTTGATGCCAGATCCAGTAACAGCTTATATCGATCCATTCTATGAAGAGCCAACATTGGTTCTTTCATGCGACGTTATCGAGCCATCAGATGGCAAGGGCTATGACCGTGACCCACGTTCGATTGCTAAACGCGCAGAAGCTTATTTAAAGAGCACTGGTATTGGTGATACAGCTTACTTTGGTCCAGAACCAGAGTTCTTTGTATTCGACAGCGTGACTTGGGCCAACGATATGCAAGGTTGTTTCTTCAAAGTTGAATCTGAGGAAGCTCCATGGTCATCAGGTACAACTTTTGAGCACGGCAACACAGGCCATCGTCCAGGTAAAAAAGGTGGTTACTTCCCAGTAGCTCCTGTTGATACATTCCAAGATATGCGTTCTGAAATGTGTTTGATTTTGGAATCTCTTGGTATTCCAGTTGAAGTTCATCACCATGAAGTGGCTGGTCAAGGTCAAAACGAATTGGGTACAAAATTCAGCACATTGGTTCAGCGTGCTGACTGGACAATCCTACAAAAGTACGTGATCCAAAACGTTGCTCATGCTTATGGCAAAACAGCAACATTTATGCCTAAGCCAATCGTTGGTGACAACGGTTCAGGTATGCACGTTCACCAGTCTATCTGGAAAGATGGTCAAAACTTATTCGCAGGTAACGGCTATGCAGGTTTGTCTGATCTTGCTTTGTACTACATCGGCGGTATCATCAAGCACGCACGTGCATTGAACGCTATCACCAACCCAGGTACAAACTCATACAAGCGTTTGGTTCCAGGTTTCGAAGCTCCAGTTAAGTTGGCTTACTCAGCACGTAACCGTTCTGCTTCAATCCGTATTCCACACGTGGCTAATCCAAAAGGCCGCCGTATTGAAACTCGTTTCCCAGACCCATTGGCCAACCCATACTTGTGCTTCTCAGCATTGATGATGGCTGGTTTAGATGGTATCCAGAACAAGATTCATCCAGGTGAAGCTGCTGACAAGAACTTGTACGACTTGCCACCAGAAGAAGATGCAAAGATCCCAACAGTATGTAACAGCTTGGATCAAGCATTGGATGCATTGAATGCTGACCGTGAGTTCTTGACTCGTGGTGGTGTGTTCACAAACTCAATGCTAGATGCGTACATCGAATTGAAGATGGAAGAAGTTACTCGCTTCCGTATGGCTGCTCACCCAGTCGAATTCGACATGTACTACTCACTCTAATCGAGAGACTAGAGAAGGTAGAGCGCAGGTATGTTGCGCAAACCAAGCAAAGAAGGGGCAGCGGTAGCTGCCCTTTTTTCTCCGCACAGTGTTTGGGATGAGTTTCCCAATGCCATTCTGATTGTTGATTACAGCCATCAGATGGTGGTTTATGCAAACCCGGTAGCGGAAGTCAGCTTAGATATTTCTAGCAAATTGCTAGAAGGTATGAATTTGCATGATTTGTTTGGCCACAATCCAGAGCTTTTTCAAATGCTCGAGGCAATCAAAACTGAAGAGATTGCGTCTCAGCGTCAAGATTTGATTTTGAACCCTGGGCCATCCCGGGCTGATCATGACCCCATTCATGCCCACGTTGTTGTTGGAGCACTCAATCATCCAGATTTACTTCTGATTGAATGGTTCCCCTTGGAACAGCAATTACGCAGTGAGCGAGATGATCGACTGGTTCAGCAGGTAGAAGCCAATAAAACTTTGATGCGTAATTTGGCTCATGAAATCAAGAATCCGCTGGGTGGTATCAGAGGCGCGGCACAGCTTTTAGAGTATGAATTACCAGATAAGGCTTTGCATGAGTACACGCAGGTCATTATCAAAGAATCTGATCGACTTCAAAGTTTGGTTGATAGGTTGCTAGCCCCACATAGGAAGGCACATATCGATGATTTCTTGAACATTCACGAGGTCCTGGAGCGTGTAAGAAGCTTGGTGTTGGCAGAATTTCCAAATGGTCTAAAAATTAAGAGAAATTACGATATCAGCTTGCCTGACCTTTTGGGGGATAAAGAAGCTTTGATTCAAGCTGTGTTGAACATCGTTCATAACGCAGCCCAGGCGCTAAGAAGCCGAATTGAGAAGGGCGATGCTGAGATAGAACTCAGTACCAGAGTAGTTCGCAATGTCACTATTAATAAGCAACGTTACAAACTGGCATTAGATTTGCATGTGATTGATAACGGGCCAGGGATACCAGATGAAATCAAGGACAAAATTTTCTTTCCTTTGGTCTCAGGTAAAGAGGGTGGCAGTGGTTTGGGGCTGACTTTAGCCCAAACCTATGTACAACAGAATTATGGTTTTATCGGCTGTACCAGCAAACCTGGAACAACTGACTTTCAAATGCAATTACCTTTCCGCTTAAAAACGGAAGCAAAACAATAAGAATCGGATATTGATATGAAGCCTGTTTGGATTGTGGATGATGATCAATCAATACGTTGGGTATTGGAGAAGGCATTACAGCGCGAGAACATGCCTTATCGCAGTTTCAGCAATCCCCAAGACGTATTAGATGCTTTTGATAACAAAGAAGAGCCACAGGTTTTAATCTCTGATATTCGTATGCCTAGGGGTAATGGCATTGATTTGTTACAACAAGTCAAAGCTGAGCATCCGCATGTTCCTGTGATTATCATGACAGCCTATTCTGATCTTGATTCAGCAGTCTCTTCTTTTCAGGGTGGTGCTTTTGAGTACATCACCAAACCTTTTGATATTGCCAAATCAATTGAATTGATCCGTCGAGCGGTCGATGAAAGTTTGAGATTGCAGAATCAAACTCAAGAGGGTGCAGTGCGCATGCAAGAGACCACTGAGATTCTTGGTCAAGCACCTGCCATGCAGGATGTCTTTAGAGTCATCGGTCGCTTGTCTCAATCCAATGTGACCGTTCTTATCACTGGTGAGTCTGGTACTGGTAAAGAGCTGGTGGCCAGAGCTTTACATAAACATAGTCCAAGAGCAGGTGGTCCCTTCATCGCCTTAAACACAGCAGCCATTCCAAAAGACTTGCTAGAGTCAGAATTATTTGGTCATGAGAGAGGTGCCTTCACTGGAGCTCAAACCATGAGACGTGGTCGCTTTGAGCAAGCGGAGGGCGGCACCTTATTTTTAGATGAAATCGGTGACATGCCATTTGATCTTCAAACACGTTTACTGCGTGTATTGTCAGATGGTCATTTCTACAGAGTTGGTGGTCATGATTCTCTTAAAGCAAATGTTCGAGTCATTGCTGCAACTCACCAAAATCTTGAAGCACGTGTTGCTGAAGGCTTGTTCAGAGAAGACTTATTCCATCGCTTGAATGTGATTCGTCTGCGTTTACCATCATTGTGCGAGCGCAAGGAAGACATTCCATTGCTGGCCCGTCATTTTATGCAGACCTCTGCCAAGTCCTTGAGTATGGATGCCAAGCGTTTATCTGATGATGCTTTATTGGCAATTTCTCAATTACCATTCCCAGGTAATGTGAGACAGCTAGAAAATTTATGTCATTGGTTGACTGTGATGGCACCAGCTCAAGTCATTGGTGCGCAAGATTTACCCCCAGACGTGATTGAGATAGGTGCGGAACTCCCTGAAGGCGTTTCTGCTGAGTTGGTGACTAAATTTAAATCAACCAATACGGGTGATTGGGAATCTGGCCTTGCTTTATTGGCCAAGCAACTTTTGCAAGATGGCGGCCGAGATGTATTCAGTATTTTGGAGACGAAATTTGAAAAAGCTGTTCTAACAGCAGCTTTAGAAGTCACTAGAGGCCGTCGTGTTGAAGCTGCCGAACGTTTAGGTATCGGTAGAAATACAATCACCAGAAAACTTCAAGAACTTGGTATTGACACTTAAATTATTTGCTTAGCTTGATAGCGTTCATAATAGAGTGATTATTTTGAAATAAACCTACTTATGTCTGCTATTCGTCTTGCAACTTGGAACGTCAATTCCATCAAAGTTCGTCTTCCTCATCTTTTGCAATGGTTGGCTGCGCAAGAAGCAATTAAGGCCCCGATTGATGCACTTTGCCTTCAAGAGCTAAAACTCACTGAAGATAAATTTCCATTTGCTGAGCTTGAGGCTGCTGGTTATTACTCTTTAGTTGCTGGGCAAAAAACCTATAACGGTGTTGCCATTCTTTTGCGCAAATCATCTTTGGCTGCGATAGCTCAAGATGTCCAAACCGCATTTTTATCCCCAGTTAAAAACAACCCCAAATTCGCGGATGAGCAACAACGTTTGTTGGCTGCCACAGTTGCTTTTAATGGCAGAGCTCCAATGAGAATCATTTCTGCCTATTTTCCAAATGGACAGGCTCCTGGTACCGAAAAGTTTGCCTACAAACTAGATTGGTTGGCCGGACTGCATGATTGGCTCAGCGAAGAAATGGAAGAGCACTCAAGGATTGCATTGTTAGGTGACTACAACATTGCCCCAGAAGACCAAGATGTGCATGACCCCAAAGCATGGGAAGGCCAAAATTTAGTATCTCAAGAGGAGCGTGATGCTTTTTCGGGCCTTATTGAGATGGGGTTTTATGACAGCTACCGTCTTTTTGAGCAGGCACCAAAAAGCTTTAGTTGGTGGGACTATCGCATGATGGGCTTTAGAAGAAACGCAGGTGTTCGAATTGACCACATTCTTTTGAGTGAAGCATTGAAAAACGACTGCATCGCCAGCTCTATCGATAAAACTCCTAGAACTTGGGAGCAGCCATCTGATCACGCGCCAGTAATTACTACCTTAGGCTAAACCACCATGCCTTAATAGGGCATCAATCTCAGGTTCTCTACCTCTGAATGCCTTGAAAGATTCAGCTGCCGAACGGCTACCACCAACTTCTAGAATCTCTTGTCGATAGCGTTCACCTGTGGCTTCATCCAAAATACTGCCAGTTTTCTTGGCGGCTTCTTCAAAAGCTGCGTAGGCATCCGCTGACAATACCTCAGCCCACTTATAGCTGTAATAACCTGCAGAGTAACCGCCTGCAAATATATGGCTGAATGTGTTGGGCCAACGTGATAAATCAGACTGCTTGATCACATGAACTTGATCATTGATTTGTCTCGATAAATGCAAGATATCCTCAGGTTTGGCTGAATGTGGATCAAAGCTTGAGTGCAGACGCCAATCAGTCAAAGAAAAAACCAATTGCCTTAAAGTTCCCATGCCATTCTGGAAATTCTTGGCGGCCATCATTTTTTCAAAAAGAGATTTAGGTAATGTCTCACCGGTATCAACATGAGCCGTCATTTTTTCTAAAACTTCCCACTCCCAGCAAAAGTTCTCCATGAACTGACTCGGTAACTCAACTGCATCCCATTCAACGCCATTGATACCTGATACACCCAAAGA